>JADLEX010000059.1 GCA_020845895.1 Deltaproteobacteria bacterium
CTGCGTGGACGCGAAACTCGTCGTCAGGCCCGTGACGCCGATGATGTCGGGGTCGAACTCGGCAACGCGGCGCAGGAGCTGCCCCGAGGAAAGCTGCTCGACCGCCGCGTCGATGATTTCGGCCCGGTGACCGCCCTGCTCCGCGACCGCCGCCAGATACCCGATGCCCAGTGGCATGGAGTTGTAGAACAGGCGTGCCACCACGGGGTGGCCGCGTTCGCGGTCGGCAACGGGGGGATTGACCAATAGGACCTTCATCGATCCTCGCCGCGGTCTTCACCGCATGTGGTTGAAGAAGAATAACACGCCGAAATCACGGCGGAAAGCGAGACGGCTCACGAGACGGCGCGCGGATTCACACGCCGGGGGCCGCGAAGAATATGCCCGCCAGCTCGTCCTTGCTCTCGCGGTTCATCAGGCCCATCGCCGCCATGAGCAGGTGCACGCCCTCGTAACACACGCGATAGACCGCCTCGGTGATCGGCATGTCCACGCCGAGCTTGCGCGAAAGCTGGTAGACCGGCTTTGCCGTCACGTAGCCCTCGGCCACCGCCTTTTGCGACGCGACGATCTCCTCCGGCTTTTCGCCCTTGGCAAGGCGTTTGCCGAGCTGCCGGTTGCGCGACAGGTCGCCGGTGCACGTGAGGATCAGGTCACCGACCCCCGCCAAGCCCAAAAACGTCAACGGGTTCGCGCCCATCGCCACGCCCAGGCGCGTGATCTCGGCGAGGCCGCGCGTCATGAGCGAAGCCCGCGCCGAATCGCCGAAACCCAGCCCGTCGGCCGCGCCGCACCCCACGGCGATGACGTTCTTGAGCGCGCCGCCCAGTTCCACGCCGATGACGTCGGCGCTCGTGTAAACGCGAAAACGCGGCGAATGCAGAAGCTGCTGAACCCGCCGCGCCACGGCGATGTCGTGCGCCGCCATCGCCACATCCGCGGGCAGGCCCTGCGCGATCTCGCGCGCGAAACTCGGCCCCGACATGAAACACAACCGGTGAACGTGAGCCGGCAGCACCTCGGTCAGCACCTGGCTCATGAGGCAGAGCGACTCGTGCTCGATGCCCTTTGCCGCGGACACGATGAGCGCGTTTTCGGGGAGAAGCTCGCATGCCTGGGTCGCCACGCGCCGCACGAACGCCGACGGGCACATCAGGCTGACGAGTTCCGCCTCCGTGAGCGCGTCCGCCATGTCGTTCGTCCAGCGGATGGAGGCGGGCAGTTTGACGCCGGGCAGAAACGTCTCGTTGACGCCGGACTCGGCGACGGCGGCGGGCAGGTCCTTCTCGAACGCCCACACGCGAACGTCGTGCCCGAGCGCCGCCGTGTACGCCGCCAGCGCCGTGCCGAACGCCCCCGCCCCCAAGATCGCCGTGCGCGTCATCCCGCCGCTCCGATCGATTCGTCAAATACGGATGAAGGATCTCATTTTCGACCCCGGTGGCCGAATTTGCAACGCGCGCCGCATGAAGCCCTCACCCCTATCCCCTCTCCCGTCAATCGGGAGAGGGGTGCTGAGCAACGCGAGGCGGGGTGAGGGCTTCCGGACACGCGCCGCGCGCTCCACGGTCAGTAAAACAGGTACACGAACCCGGCCGACGTCTGCTGGAGCACCACCGCGACGTGCAGCGCCGCCCAGCCGAGCACATAGACGAGCGCGTGCAGGCCGCGCCCCTCGCGTTCCTCGATGTCGAGCACCTCGCGCGCCGCGACGAACGCGAGCAGCGCCCCGATGGCGAGCAGATACCGGGGATTGGGCAGCGTGAACGCGAGCAGCGCCGCGTAGGCGCACACCGCGACCACGGGGAGGCGACCGAGAGCGCCGCTCGGATCGCGCCACGAGCGAATCGCTCCGTTCACCCAAAGTGGCAGGTTAAAGAATCCGACCATGAACGGCACGAGCGGCAGCATGTATTGCCGAAGGTAGAACGCCCCGCCGTCGGGAACGAACGCCGTGAGGGCAAACGACGCAATGCGCGTCGCCTGAACCGCCAGCGTGCCGGTCGCCGCGGAGTAGGCGATCCACGGCAGCACCAGCAGCGCGGGGGTGAAAACGACGATCCACGTCGCCGCGCGACGCGCAAACGGTCGATACACTGGAACGATAGCGACGATGGCGAGATAGACCGGCGGCAGCAGCACCGCGTTGTAGCGCGCCATGCACGCGACCGCCGTCCACACCGCGACGACAACCGCGTCGCGCCGCGAGCCGGTCTGCAAAAAGCGGTCGAACGCGACGAGCGCCAGCGTGAACAGCAGCCAGAATGGCGCGTCGAGAATTCCCGCCGTGCCTGAGAACAGGGCGACAGGCAACGAGGGCATGAGCGCGAGCGTCGTGAGCGCGAGCCGCCGCCCGTGCCGCGCCGAGATCCACCGATACACGACGATGGCCGTCGCGAGCGAACACGCGACGGCGAAGACGCGCCCCGCCGCCAAGTGAAATCCGAACGCACCGAAGATGGCGCCGTACACGAGCGGCAGAAACGGCGGATGATGCGGTCCCAGCCAGTCGTTCACCGTCGCGAGGTCACGCAAATACGCCGCGATTCCATGTTGGGCGAGGTAGCGCGCGGCATCGATGTTCGAGCGTTCGTCGTTCCACGGAATCATGACGAGTGCGACGACGATCCACATTGCCGCGAGCCCCGCGAAGACAAATGCCGGGGCGCGCGGGTGATCGAGGGCGCGCGTCAGCAGGGCGCGCCCGCGATCGGGCCGATCGGTGAAGATCAGCCCAGCGCACAGCCACGCGAACGACAGCGCCGACGCCAGCACGATCGCGCGGAGCGACAGCGACTGCGATTCGAGTGTGCGCGCCGCGACCAGCAGGCCGAACCAGTGCGCGAGCGCCAGCGCGCCCGAGACGAGCACGATCCAGCGCGCGGGGTGGCCCGTTCCCAGCAGACGGCCCACGTCATACCTCCGTCAGGCGGCGCACGTCATGCCTCCGTCAGGCGGCGCACGAGATCCAGCGAATCCTCGATGACCTGATCCATGTTCTTATACGTGAACGCGCCGGTGCGTCCCACCAGTTCCACGCCCGAGTCGCGGATGGCGGCCGTGACCGCCGCGAGCTTGTGCTCGAAACCGACGAGGAACACGGGGTAGGCGTCGCGCACGCGCAGGTCGGCGGCGTGCGTCACCTCGCCCGCGTCGATGAAGCCGAGGCGCGCGAGATCGTTCACGCATCGCCGATGCAACTCCTCGCCGTCCATGTTCCACAACTCGTCGCCTTCGGTGCAGAAGACCTCGAGGCACAGGCTCGTTCCGTCGCCGGGCACGAGATGCGGCGACCAGTTCTTTGGCTCGTGAATGCGCGCGAAGATGATGTCGGAGTCGGGGGTGTAGATCCACGTGTCCGATGTGACGCGCGGCCGGCGCAGCAGCACCTGCACGCAACGCAGGCTGCGGTATTCCAGAGCGCCCGCCGAAACGTCGATCCCCAGCATATTCGCCGCGAGGCCGATGGGAATCGTGCTGACGACCCGGTCACCGCGAAGCGTTTCCCCGCTCGCGAGTTCGACTCGAAAGCCGTCCCCGTCGCGCGCAACGCCGCGCACCGCCTGCCCCGTGACGATGCGCCCGCCGCGCGACTCGCTGCGTTTCGCGATCCGAATCGCGATGCGGCCGATGCCGTTGCGCGGATAGAAAAAACTCGACACGAGCGTGCGCGGGCCGCCCGGCGCGGGGAACATGGCCTTGCGCACCGCCTGCGCGAGCGAGAGAAGCTGGATGCGCTGCGCGGCCCACGTCGCGCTGATACGGCGCGGGTCGATTCCCCACACCTTTCGCGTGTACGGGCCGAAATAGATGTCGTAGAGCGCGCGGCCGAAACGGCTCACCACCCAATCCTCGAAGTTGTCGGTCTCGCCGCGCGACGACGCCGCTACGCGCAGATACCCCGCCAATACCTCGAAGCTCTTTTTCGGACCCATGCCGAAAAACGCGTTGACGGGCCGTAGCGGATAATCGGCGAAGCGCCCCGCGAGCAGGATGCGACTGCGCCGCTCGACCGTGAGGAGTTCGTCGCCGAGCAGATCCTGGATCCACGCGATGATCTCGGGGTTGTCCGAATGAAACCGGTGGCCGCCGATGTCGAAGATGTGGTCCTGCACCACCAGGTTGCGCGCGAGTCCGCCGACCTCACGCTGCGCCTCGACGCACACCGCGTCGTGCCCCCGACGCAGCAATTCGTCCGCGCACGTCAGCCCGGCGAGACCGCCGCCAAGGATCACGTAGCGAAGCCGCACGCTCACGGCGCGGTCTCTTGCGGATAACGGCGACGTGACGCGAATCCGTCGCGCCAGCCCTCGCAGATACGCCGCGAACGCGTGTCGCCTCCGAGCGCCCGTGCCCCGTGATAGATCCCGCCCATGACCATCCAGAAAAAGAATTTCGCGCGGTCCCACCCGCGCGCGTGTTTGCGATACAGCAAAACGCTGTTTCGCGCCAGAAAGTATGCCTTGAGCGCTTCGCGCCGGGCATCGAATGTCGGACCCGCGTGCGTCGCCGCCGCGCGCGGTTCATACAATACCGACAGGCCCGCGCGGGCGAGGCGCAGACCGAGATCGACCTCGTCCTGGTACGCGAAAAACGCCTCGTCGTAACCGCCCTCACGCGACACGGCGTCGAGACGCACGAGCGCACAGCATCCGTGTCCGGCGAGCACGCGGCGGGGAACGCTCCAACGCGCACCGTCGGGCGCGCCCTCCCCCGCGAAGCGCGTCGCCAGATGCCGCCACGTCAGTTCGAGCCACGAGCCGTCGAGCACACTCGCCTGATGCCGCCGAAAGACCTTCGGGTGCGCGATGGCGATTTGGGGATCGCGTTCCAGCGCGGCGACGAGAACACCCAGCGAACCCGCGTCGATGCGCGCATCGGGGTTGATCGCGAGGCCGTACGCAAAGCCCGCCTCACGCGCGGTGGCGATCAGCCGATTCATCGCCGCGCAGTAGCCGATGTTGCCGCCGTCGCTGGTCGGCGAATTGTCGAAGACGAAGATGGATCTCGCGTCAAGCACGCCCGCCAGCGATGCCGTGCACGCGCGCACCTCGGCGGGGTCGTCATACGCGACCAAGAGCGCCGCGAGGCGCCGAAAATCCGTCGCCGCGAGGCGCAGAAAATCCGTCGCCGCGAGGCGGCGCAAGTCCGCGGCCGAGCGCTCAGTCATCGCCCGTCCGGCGCGTGCGTTGCCACGCTGTCGAACCGGCCCGGTCGAGATTCGCCGCCGCGTGATCGACGAGATCGCCGAGCACCAACGCCGCGAGGTCGCGAATCGGCAGGCGAACTCCCGAATCCGCCAGCCGTCGCCACGCGAGAACGAGCTGGGCGAAGGCGACGAGCAGATACACTTCCAGGACAACGCACGGCGCGACGAACGTTTCGGCGCGCCACCCGGCAACGAGACACAGCGCGTAGAGCGCCAGCGCGGCGCGATCGAAGTAACCCGTCGCGAGCAGCGTGAGATCGACCTTGCGCCAAAACGTCAGCGGGCCGACCCAGATCTCCGTCCAGCGCCGCCGCGCGATGTCGCGAAACGCGCTCGACCAGTCGCGGTGCTGCCGCCGCCCGTCGCCCGCGTCCTCGCAGGCGAGAATGGACGAGCGCGCCTCCGGCTCAAAGACGACTGCGTCACCGCGCGCCTGTAGAGTCACGCAAAGATCCACGTCCTCCAGCCGCGTGTCCTCGCGAAATCCGTCGAACCGCTCGAGGCGATCCCGTCGCACCACGTAATTCGAGCCGAGCAGCATGACCGACGCGCCCGTGTGCATTGCGCCGACCTGCGTCAGATCTTGGTGGACGAGACTCTCCATCGCCGCGAACGCCGCCGCGCTGGACCGATCGGCGTTGCGAACCGCCATCATCCCCTGCGCGGCCGCCGCGCCGACGCGGGTTGCCGCGTCCACCAGCCTCGCCGGGGCGTCGGGCGCGATGCGGGCGTCGGCATCGACCACGTAAACCCACTCGCCGAAATCGATCGCGGCGAGAGCCGCGTTGAGTGCCGCCGGTTTCCCGCGCCCAGCCGCGTGGCCTTCGCGGCGCAGCACCTCGACGCCGCGATCCGCAAAAGACGCCGCGATGGCGCCCGTTGCGTCGGTGGAGCCGTCGTCGATGACGACGATCTTTCTGCGTTGTGCCGGCCAATCGAGCGTGACGAGGTCGCCCAAGAACTCGGCGAGCACGCCCGCCTCGTTGCGCGCCGGAACGAGCGCGAGCAGCGTCGGCCGGGCGCCGTCCGTATGAGAGCGCGGGGTGTCGTCGCGCCGAAGCGCGGCCCACGCGAGCAGAATGCGCCGCGCGGTGACGGCGACGAGCCACGCGCCGCTCGCGAGCGCGACAAGCCGCCATCCAAACAGAATCGGCGTCCACGGGGCGCAGACGAACGCAAAGACCCCGAGGGCCGCGAGCGATTTCGCGCTGAAAAACGACGAGTTCATGGAATTGTGAAGTCCTGTCGTTAGACTGTAGCATGGTGCGATGCGTGAATCGAGTTCATCGGCGCTCGTGGTTTTGCTGGTCGCGGGAGTCCTCTCGGCGACGGCGATCTTTGCTCCCGCAACCTCGACATGGGCATGCGAGGAACGCACCCGCGAGGTCACGGTGCGCCTCATCGACGCGGACGATCTCGCGCGGCTCGATGGCTTGCGCTTCGGCGTCGTGAACCGGATCGGCGACCGCGTCGTTCTGCACCTGACCGACGCCGACGCCCGCGCCCTCGCGACAATGGACATCGACATCGTCTCCGACAACCCCCTCGTCGCCGCGCCGCCGCGCGCCGACTACCACGATCCCGACGAGGCGCTCGCCCTCGTGACGCAGTGGGCCGAGTCGTATCCCGATCTCGTCACCGTCGAGACGATCGGCGAGAGCGTCGGCGGGCGGCCGTTGCTGCTCGTGAAGGTGTCGGACAACGCGGCCGAAGACGAACCCGAGCCCAGCGTGCTCTTCGACGCGTCGATCCACGGCAACGAAAATATCGCCACCGAGGTGGTGCTCGCCTTCGTGCAACGGCTTCTGGAGGGCTACGGCGAAGACGACACGCTCACCGCGCTCGTGGACGACCACGAGATTTTCGTCGTGCCGATGGTGAACCCCGACGGCGTGGCGAACGGCAAACGGCGAAACGGCGGAAACGTCGATCTCAACCGAGACCACTCGATCTTCTGGGAAGAAGGCTGGACCGGCAAACCGACCTATGCCACGCAGCCCGAAACCCGCGCGATGATCGAGCTTGCCGCGCGCATGAACTTCACCGCGTCGGCCAGCTACCACTCGGGCGCGGTGCTCTTCAACTACCTGTGGGACACCCTGCCCTCCGGCGTCCACGACGCGCAGGACATCGACGAGCTGCTGATCCTCGCGTCGGGCTACGCCGATCTCGCCGACATGGAAGCCATCGAAGGCTACGACTGGTTCCAAATCCACGGCAGCAGCGAAGAAACGTATTACGGCATGAACGGCACCCTCGCGGGCATCATCGAGATCGCGAACGGCCAGCCGCCGCCCGAGGGCATGATCGATGCGATCGCGGACGAGAATTTCGACGCGATGGTCTTCTACACGCGTGTCGCATCCCGCGGGGCTTGGGGATTCGTCTCCGACGCCGTCACCGGCGAGCCCATCGCCGCCACCGTTCGCACCACGCACCCCCACTGGCCGATCTATGCCGACGCCGAACTCGGCGATTACCATCGCGTGCTCGCCCCCGGCGTGACCGACGTGTGGGCCGCCGCGCCCGGCTACCTGGACGCGTTGCCCGAGACCGTCGTGCAGGACGACGACGAGTCGGTGCGCGTCGATTTCGCGCTCGAACCCCGCCTCGAATACGTCGGCACGCCGTACAAGGTCGCCGCCGCGAAGATGGCGGATCCCGGCGATGACCACGCCAATACGAGTCGCCCTTTCATGGCGCTCGGCGAGCCCGACGGCGAGGCGTTTCACCTGGGCAAGGGCGGGTTCATCGTCTTCGATATGGGCGAGACGTTGCCGATCGACGACATCGACGGCCCCGACTTCACCGTCGTGCAGGCGGGCGCGAGCGCGGCCGATGAGGGCTACGAAGTCTTCGTCTCCGAGAGTTGGACCGGACCGTGGACGTCCATCGGCTCCGCATTCGGCACCTCGTCGTTCGACCTCGCCGGAGGTCCGCGAAGCGACGTGCGTTATGTGCGTATCGACGACGACGGCGACGGAGTCGCGGATGCGCCCGACGCCGGATTCGACCTCGACGCGCTCGTCTACGAACGCGCCTGCCCCGCGCCGGTGCCGGACTTCGGCGCTTCGCCCATCACGGGTTCCGCGCCGCTCACCGTGGCGTTCGCGCCGAGCATGGGCGGGCGACCGGGGTGCGTTGAATCGGTCGCGTGGGATTTCGGCGACGGCGACGGCGCGACGGACGGCATCGTCGAGCACACCTACACCGAGCCCGGCGTTTACGACGTGGCGCTCACCGCGACGGGCCCCGGCGGCGAGGTCACGAAACTCAAAACCGCGCTCATCCTGGTCGGTGAAGGCGACGACGACGATGACACGTCCGACGACGACGTCTCGCCGGATGACGACACGTCGGAAGACGACGACATGACCGACGACGATGCGGATGACGACGACGCGGATATCGCCGGGGACGACGACGACGACAATGGTGCGTGCTGCGGCTAGAGCGCGGCGCTCGCCCCCGTCCCCTCTCCCGTCAGACGGGAGAGGGGTGCCGAGCAACGCGAGGCGGGGTGAGGGTTCCCGCCCGCGCACCGGCGCTTGCTGCGGCTAATCGGAATCCGTCAGCAACGCTTCCTGCCCGGTTCTGATCGACTCGCGGATCGCCTCGCGAAAACGCGCGATCCGAATCGCCTCGAGATCCGCGAATTCCGGCTTCGAACGATAGCGCGCCGCGCGGACGAGATCGGCCGCGGCGGCCCGATACGCCGTCGTGGGGTCTTCGTCGAAGCGCGCGATCGGCACCTCGTACCGATCGCCGATATACGTGGCGAGCGCGGGCCCATCGCCATCGCGCCCCGTGAGCGCGCCGCCGAAGATGTAGCCATCCGTGCCCGCGAATTCGAACGACTCAGCCACCGGCTCCAACGGCCCGCGCACCACGATGCCCGGCGCACGCACCGCCTCGTACACACCGAAACGCCGCGCGCCCGCCTCGCCGGCGTTGTGCCACGTCACGAGCGTCGCCGCCTCGGTCGTCCACGCGTGAACGGCGCGCACCGGACCGAGCAGCGCGGCGAGCGGCAGCGCCTCGAACTCCGGCCCGCACGCGATCGGCGCGGCGGGCAGCGGCTCGGTCACGATCGGCTCGTCGGCGCGGCCATGACGCCCGGCCACCGAACGCACCCGCAGCGTTTGCACGTCGCCGATGCGCGTCGCGTTCAGCAGCTCGCGCGCGGCGGTGACGATCGGGCTGTAGTGGGCGGGCGAATACACGCGCAGCGCCACCTTCGCCTGTTTCGCCTCCACCATCGCATCGACCGCCGTCGCGTCATGCAGCGCGGTGCCGCGAATGCCGACGGAGATTCCCGATTCGAGGCATTTCTCCGCCACGTCCAACGCCTCGAGCACCGGAGTGTCGATCTCCGCGATCCACACCTCCGAGTTGCCCAGCACGTCACCCAGGCTGCGAAACACGGCGAGCTCGGGGAATTGCCGCGCGAGACGCGTCGCCGCGTCCGGATCGTCGTCGTACACGCCGACGAGGTGCACGCCGGCGAGCGGGCGATAGGCCTCGCACCACACGCGCGCGTGCGGGCCCGCTCCGATCAACACGACTCCGATCGCCTCTTCAGCCATGACCGCTCACTTCAAGAACGCGCCGCGCACGATCATGCGCAGGCGGACGGGATCGCCGTCGCGCAGCATGCGCCGCACGATGGTGGTGCCCGGTTTCCCCGCAACGAAAATCGCCTTCACCTCGTTCACTGAGCGAATCTCAACCGGCCCCGCTCCCCCAAGACGCAGGAACGCCGCCGTCACGCCGAGCAGACGCACGATGGTTGGATCGGGAAACCGCATCAGCCATCGCCCCACGGCGAGCGCCATCCGCGCCTTCCACATCGCGCGCCGGGTGTTCACATCGGCTCCTTTCCCGTCACCGTCGCGGGATCGACCGACGCGCCGGACTTCGACGATACGTAAGCCGCCAGCGCCGCCTGCATCACGTGCCGCGCCGTCTTGCCCGAGAGCTTCGCCTCGCGGAAGTTTCGCAGGGCGTCGATGAAGTGGTGCGTCGAATCGCGAAAACTGTCCATCCAGTCGTGACGCAGGTCCTCAAAGCCCACGGTGCGACCGTCCTTGACGAGCAGCAGCGGCGGCAGGTCGAGCAGCCGCCCCGAGCAGCGCGTCATGACGATGGTCCCGCGCGTGCCGGTGATTTCCATGCGTTCGTCGGCGCTGTAGTAGTTGCCGCGCATGCGCGCGTTGGGCGAAAACGCCGCCTCGAAGTACCCCAGCACGGGGCTTTGGCGAAAACGAAGGGCGATCATCGCCGGCGAGTCGATCACGGCGGCGGTGCGGTCGATCCACGCCTTCACTTCGGCGATCTCGCCGAACAGGTCCACCGCCATCGAAAACTTGTGGTAGCCGTCGTCGAAGATCGCGGGGCCCGGCCCACACTCGTCGGGATTCAGCCGCCAGATCCACGTATTGAGCGGCACGTGCCAGCCGCCGGTGAGCGTGCCGAGTTTCAGCCGCAGCGTCAGCACATCGCCGATCTCGCCCTCCTGAATCAGGCGCTTCGCCATGACGAAGGGCGGGTAGAAGACGAAGTTTTCGAAGACCTTGAGCTGCACCCCGGCGTAGAAGCACGCGCTGATCATCTCGTCGCATTCGGGGATCGTGAGCGCCATCGGTTTTTGCACCGACACGTGCTTTCGCGCGGCGGCCGCGTCGCACACCATCCGCCGGTGCAGGTGGTGCGGCGTGAGGATCTCGACCGCGTCGATCTCGGGATCGGCCAGCACGTCGCGGTAATCGAGGTAGATCCGCGTCGCGCCCCACTCCTTCGCGCGGCGCTCAGCGGTCTCGGCCGACACGTCGCACACGGCGAGGATCTTCGCGTCGGCGCGGTCCAGATAACCCGGCGCGTGCATGTCGGCGATGCGTCCGCCGCCGATGATGCCCACCCGGATCTGCTCGCCCACCGTGAAGCTCCTCGATTGCCGTATCGTGTTCGCGCGCACATTAGCCAATCGCACGGGGCTTGGGTAGCGGAGATGCCGCAAAAAGCCGGGGACGGGCGGCCCTCACCCTTGCCCCTCTCCCGCCCGGCGGGAAAGGGGTGCCTCGAGCGAACGCGAGGGACGGGGTGAGGGTCGCCGCGTTTTGCTTGTCGCGCCCAAACCGTTTCGATATGCTTGTGGCCCTCGCAACGCGGGGACTCGTCCGCGAACGCGGGGACCATCCCACAGGAGGCCGTGATGTTGGATCAGGAGGTTCTGGCGAGGCTGCACGTGTCGGCGGTGCTCCAGAACATCGAGGAACTGGTCGACTTCGACGCCGCCGCGAAGGACATCGTGAAGGACTGGCGCGCGACGATCCAGTTCTCGTGTCCCGGCGGTATCGGCGCGCATCTGGAATTCGGCGGCGGCCGCGCGCGCTGGGCCGACGGATCGACCTCCATGCCGTCGGTCGCCCTGTGGTTCGCAACGCCGGGGCAGCTCAACAACATGTTCACGGGCAAGGGAGTCGCGATTCCCGTGCCCTGGATGGGCGTGTGGAACGTGGGGCTGCTCAAAGGCTTCACGGAGCTGACGAAGCGCCTCGAGCACTACCTCAAACCCGCGGATGCGACGCTCGCCGACCGCTCGGCGTTCGAGTTCCACACCAAGTGCCTGCTCTACACGGCGATGTACGGTCTTGCGCCGATCGCCGGGTACGACCACCACGTGCGTCACTTCGTGTCGGGCATCCGCGACGGCGTGGTGGAGTTCCGCATCGCGAACGGCCCCGCCGCGCACGTGACCGTCAAGGGCGGCAAGCTCTACCCGGCCAAGGGGCGCAGCGCTGAGCCGTCCGTTTCGATCGAGCTGCCCGACTACGACACCGCGTACGGCATGCTCTCGGGCAAGCTGGACGTCATGGCCCTCGTCGGCGCGCGCCGAGCCACCATCCGCGGGTTCATCCCGCTCGTCGACAAGATCGGCTCCGCGCTGGACCGGCTTGCGATCTACCTGAACTGAAGGAGGACTCGACATGAGCGCCGCACGCACTCCCACCGCTTCGAACAAGTCCTCCGCCGCGCGCAACGGCGCGAAATCCAAACCCGTCCCCACGACCGCGAAGGGTTCGAGCGGCCAGGCCGCCGCGCGAGCGGGGAAGAAAGCCGCGTTGTACGAGTTCGACAAGACGCTCGCGCTCTTCGACCGCGCGGTGAAGGTGATCCCGCAGGGCATCTACGGCCACGTGAGCCCCGTGCTCATGATCCCCGGCGCGTTTCCGTATTACGCGGTGCGCGGCGAGGGTTGCCGCTACGAGGACGCCGACGGCAACTCGTTCATCGACTACATGTGCGCGTACGGCCCGATGGTGGTGGGTTACGCGAACGAACGGGTGAACGCGGCGGCGATGCGTGAGATCGCGAACGGCGACTGCTTCAACCACCCCAGCGAACTGATGGTGCGTCTCGCGGAACGGCTCACGGGCCTGATCGACATGGCCGACTGGGCGGTCTTCGCGAAGAACGGCTCGGACCAGACGACGTGGGCCGTGCAGGTGGCCCGCGAGCACACCGGACGGCGCAAGATCGTCATGGTCAAGGGCACCTACCACGGCAAGGACGCGTGGTGCACCCCGGGCCACGGCGGCGTGATCGCCGAGGACCGCGCGCAGATGCTCTATTACCAGTGGAACCGCGCCGACCAGCTCGAGGAGCTGTTCCGCAAATACGGCGACGACATCGCGGCCGTCATCATGACGCCCTACCATCACCCGGCCTTCGCCCAAAGCGAGATGCCCGCGCCGGGGTTCTGGCAGGCGGTGCAATCGCTGTGCAACCGCAACGGCTCGCTGCTGATCCTGGACGACGTGCGCGCGGGATGGCGTCTGTCGATCAAAGGCTCGCACGACTACTTCGGCTTTACGCCCGACATCGCGTGCTACTGCAAGGCGATCGCCAACGGCTACCCGCTGTCCGCGGCGGTGGGCCGCGAGGAGTACAAGGCGGCGGCGGCGCGCGTGTTTCTCACCGGCTCGTACTGGAACGGCGCGATGTGCCAGGCGGCGTCGCTGGCCACGCTCGACATCCTCGAAAAGGAAAAGGGCGTCGAGACGATGATGGCGATGGGCGAGTTGCTGGGCGCGGGCCTACGCGAACTCGGCGACAAATACGGCTACCCGATGCACCTCACCGGCCCGGCGTCGATTCCCTATCTGGTGCTGGAAGACGACGCGAATCTGCTGAAGATCCAGCGCTTCGCGGCGGAGGTCACGCGGCGCGGGAGCTTCTTCCACCCGCATCACAACTGGTTCCTCTCCACGGCGCACACCGCCGCGGATATCCAGGAAACGCTCAACCACTGCGAAGACGCGCTAAAGGCCATGCAAGGCGCGGCCTTTACCCTGTGAGCGCCGCATGACGCTTGCCGCATCGCTGTTTTTCGATCTCGATTCGTTCGCGCACCGCGCGCTCTTTCACGACGGCGAAAACGTGTGGGAGGCGCTGCGGCGCCTGCCCGAGTACCTCGCGGGTCTGTTCGAAAAAGACTGGCCGCTGCAAGGGGTAACGGGGCTCGTGACCGAGCCGCTGGTCATATTGGACGGCGTGCTCGTGCTCGACGGCGCGGTGTCGCTCGCTGTCACGGGCAAGAAGAACCAGCTCGTCGTCGAGGTGGACGGCAAGGCGCACAAGGACGCGGCGGTCGTCATGCCCGGCGCGTTTCTGTTCGACGACCGCGTCCTCATTGGGCCCGGCACGGTGGTCGAGCCCGGCGCGCTCATCAAGGGGCCGTGCGTGATCGGCGCGCACACCGAGGTGCGCCAAGGTGCGTACATCCGCGGCGACGTGCTCGTCGGCGACCGGTGCGTGGTCGGCCACACGACCGAGGTCAAGTCCGCGATTCTCCTCGACGACGCCAAGGCGGGGCACTTCGCGTACATCGGCGATTCGATCCTGGGCAACAACGTCAACCTCGGCGCGGGCACCAAGTGCGCCAACCTCAAGATGGTCGGCGGCAACGTCACGGTGCGCTCCGGCGTCGAAAAGCTCGACACCGGGCTGCGCAAGATCGGTGCGATTCTGGGCGATCACACCGAGACCGGGTGCAACTCGGTCACGTCGCCGGGAACGCTGATGGGCAAGAAGTCCGGCGTGTACCCGTGCGTCAACGTCCCGAGCGGCTACTACGCCGACGGCACCGTGGTCGCGTCGACCAGCGAGGCGCTCGCGATTCGTCGCGGTCAGCGCTCGTGAGCCGCATCGTCGGCGTCGGTATCGAGATGGTGCGCATCGAAGGCGGCGAACAGGAGGCGGGAACGCACGCCGCACGACGCGCGCTGGCCAAGGCGATGGGGCGCGAGCCCGATGACGCCGAGTTGCCCTCGGTCTCATTTCTCGCCGGCGGCGCACCCGTCGCGGCGGATTTTCCCGAGAACCTTCGCGCGCATCTGACCATCACGCACGAGGACGGACGCGCCGTCGCCGTGGCGATCGTGGAGGACGTGTCATGACCGAAGCGCCGATTCCCGTTTTCGACGCGAAACGGCAGTACGAGTCGATCCGCGAAGAAATCGACGCGGCGGTGCGCGGCGCGCTGGAGTCCGGCTGGTACATCCTCGGCGAGCAGCTCGCGGCGTTCGAGCGCGAGTTCGGCGCGTTTTTGGCCGACGCCCACTGTGCCGGAGTCGGCAACGGCACCGACGCGATCCGCCTCGCCCTCGAAGCGCTCGACGTGCCGCGCGGCGCGGAGGTCATCACCGCTGCGAACACGGCGATTCCCACCGCGATGGCGATCGTGGACGGCGGGTTCCGACTGCGTCTCGCGGATGTGGAAACAAAAACGTGGAATCTCGATCCCTGCGCCTTCGAAAATGCGATCACCGCGAACACCGCGGCCGCGGTGCCGGTGCATCTGTACGGTCGCGCGCCGTTCATGAACGCGATTCTGGAGACGGCCCGCGCGCGCGGCGTGAAGATCGTCGAGGACTGTGCGCAGGCGCACGGCGGCACGTATTTCGACGCGATGGCCGGCACGCTCGGCGACGCCGGCGCGTTCAGTTTCTACCCCACCAAGAACCTCGGCGCGTACGGAGACGGGGGGCTTGTGGCGTCTCGCGACGCGGCGGTGATCGAGCGCGTCAAGCTGCTGCGTCACTATGGGCAGAAGACGCGCTACGAGGCGTCGGCCATCGGCATCAACAGCCGCCTCGACGAGGTGCAGGCGGCGATCCTGCGCGTCAAGCTCACGCACCTCGCCGCATGGACCGAGCGCCGACGCGCCATCGCGAAAATCTACAAAGCCGCGTTCGCGGGGCTGCCGCTCGAGCGCCCCGGCTGCCCGCCCGGCGGCAACTGCGTGTACCATCTGTTCGTCGTCGCCGTCGAAGACCGCGACGCGTTCATCGCGCATCTCGGCGCACGCGGCATCGGCACGCAGATCCATTACCCGATCCCGATCCACCTGCAGCCCGCGTTTCGCGATCTCGGATACTCGCGCGGCGACTTCCCCGTCTCGGAGCGCCTCGCAGGGCGCGTCGTGTCGATTCCGCTCTTCCCCGAGATGACGGACGGCGAGGTGGAGCGCGTCGCGCGCGCGGTGCGATCGTACTTCGGGTCGGGGAACTGATGCCGGGCGACGGTCACGCAAGGCTGCGCGTCGCGCACGTGCGCGACACGTATCTGCGGGCGACGGAGACGTTCATCTACGACATCGTGACGCGGCATCGCACGGTCGAGCCTCTGTTTTTGTGCGAGCGCGTGCGCGGGGACGCGCACTTCCCCGGCGTGTCGCCCCGCGCGATCGAAACGCTGGGCGCGGCGACCCGCGCGGTGAACGCTGTGTCGCGGCGGGTGCGTCACGCGTTCCCGTTTTATACCGGCGAGTGCCGGCGGTTCGGTGCGCGACTCATTCACGCGCACTTCGCGCCCAGCGGCTACTTCTTGCTCGCCACGCGCCGCGCGCTGGGGATTCCCCTCGTCACGAGTTTTTACGGGCAGGACGTCTTCGAGGTCCCCGCGACGCCGCGATGGCGCGGGCGCTACGCGCGCCTGTTCGCCGAGGGCGATCTTTTTCTCGCGCTTTCCGAGGACATGAAAAAGGACCTCGTCGCGATCGGATGCCCCGCATCGAAGATCCGCATCTATCGGCTCGGCATCGACCTGCACGACTTTTCGCCGATCGACCGGCCCGTGCGCGAGACGGTGACGATTCTGACGATCGCGCGCCTCGTCGAGAAAAAGGGCATCGACGTGCTGATCCGAGCGCACGCGCGCCTCGTCGCCAAAGGGCTGCCGGTGCGGCTGCGCGTCGTCGGCGACGGCCCGCTGATGGATTCCCTCGTCGCGCTCGCGCGCGAACTGGGCGTCGCGGATCGCGTGGATTTCGCCGGGCGCGTGCCCTTCGCCGAACTGCCCGCCGAGTTCGCCGCGGCGGATGTGTTCTCGCTGCCGTCGGTGACGGACCGCTACGGCGGCAAGGACGAGATCTCGATGGTGCTGAAAGAGGCGATGGGCACCGCCCTGCCCTTCGTCGCCACGTTTCACGCGGGCATCCCCGAGGTGATCGACGACGGCGTGAACGGTTTGCTCGTTCCCGAGCGCGACGACGCGCGCCTCGCCGACGCACTCGAACGCCTCGCGGTCGATCCGCTGCTTCGCGCGCGCATCGGCGCCGAGGGCCGCCGGCTTGTGGAGCGCGTGTGGGAGATCGGGCGGCAGGTCGAGGTGCTGGAAAACATCTACCACGAACTCGCGGGTTGAATGCGATGCAACTTCCGATGCCGGTAATTCCCGGTCCCGATGTGACGCCGAACCCTTTTCGCGGCCTCGTGAGCGTGGTGCTCGCGTCGTACAATTGCGCCGCGACGCTGCCGCGCTCGATCGAGTCGCTGCTCGCGCAGACCTATCCGAACATCGAGATCGTCGTGGCCGACGACGCCTCCACCGACAACACCGCCGAAGTCGTCGCGCGGTTTCCCGGCGTGAAGTACGTGCGCCGCGACAAAAACGGCGGCGTGGCCGCGGCGCGCAACACCGGCGCGGCGGCAACACGCGGCGAGATCGTCATCTTCGGCGAGTCCGACGGATATTACGACGCGGACTACATCGAGAAGATCATCCGATACCTGCATCTGCCGGGCGTCGCGGGCGCGATCAACCTGGGCCGCCGCGTGTGGAGCGACAAAGGCAACGCGCTCGTGCGCATGCAAAATGACCAGTTCGAGGCGATTTGCGACCTCGTCGAGCAGGGACGGCGCGGCACCGGCGCGTGGGCGTTCCACCGCGCGGCGTTCGATTCCGTCGGCGGGTATGACCTCGGCTGCCGCATCGGCTCCGATCTCGATCTCGTTTTTCGCATGCAGAAAACGGGGCTGAAGACCACCATCGGCGCGCGCTCGAACCTTTACCACAAGGACCCCGACAACCTTCGCGCCTGGTGGAAGCGCTCGTATCGCGGCGGGGTCAACTCGGCGCTCTACCGCGAGCGCTGGCACGGCATGGCGGGTGCGTCGAAGAAGGCGCTCTACCTCGCCAAATACGCGGGCATGGCGCTGTGGCCGCTCTATCTCGCGCTCGCGATCGTGTGGCACGTCGCGTGGCTCGTGCCGTTTTTCGCGGTGCCGGCCTATCTGCTCACCGAGGATGCGATGACGCGGCTGGGGTGGACTAAAGGGGTGCGTCGTGGGGATGTCGCGCTCGCCCTGGCGACGCCGGTGCTGCTCTACATTCGCCGCCTCGCCATCGGCTACGGGCGCATTCAAGGCTTTGCGAAGGGGTGACCCTAACCCGGCTCGCTTCGCTCGGCACCCCTCTCCCGTCATGACGAGAGAGGGGACGGGGGTGAGGGCTTCAACTACAGCGCCGTCCTCGCGCCCGGCGGAATCGTGACGCGCAGTTCGATCTTGCCGAGGCGGATGACGTCGCCGTTTTTCAGGTAGCAGCGCGTCGCGGGTTGGTTATTCACGATCGTGCCGTTCGTCGACTTCAGATCCTCGATGAGCAGCCCCTCATCATCCGAGGTGATGACCGCGTGCTCCGACGACACGAGGCGGTCCTTGATCTGGAGATGGCAGCGGCTGGCGCGGCCGATCTTCGTTTCCTTGGTGACGATCAGGAACTTCTTGCCCTTCTCCTCGCCGTTCATCACGATCAGGAACGGCGCGGGTTTTTCGTGCGCCCGCGCCGCCTTTCGCACGACGTCCTGTTCCTTGTGCGCGTCCGTAATGTCCGTGATGACCGTTTTGTCGATTTCGTCGCCGGTCATTGCGTGAACACCAGCCAGGCGATGACGACAAGCAACAGCGCCGCGCCGCCGATGACGACCCATTTCAGATTTCCGCCCGGAACCGCACTCGCGGAAGGTGTCGGAGCGGCGGCTTCCATCTTTCGGTCAAACGGCAGCGTGTCGTCCCACGCGGTCTTGCGCTCCTGGTCCGACGCCTCGATGGGCTTCGCATCCGGCGCGCGCATGTGCACCTCGGTGGACGCGGCGAAATCCTCGAGCGGGCTCGTCTCGATCACCCGGATTTTCTCGGTGCCGATCTGAATGGCGTCGCCGGTTTTGAGGCGCAACGGACTCGCCACGCGCTGGCGATTGACGAGGGTGCCGTTGGGCGAGCCGAGATCCTCGATCACCGCTTCGCCGTAATCGAGAAAGACACGGGCGTGGCGGCGCGAGACGGACGGGTCCTCGAACCGGATCTGGCATTCGCGGCTGCGCCCGATGACGAGCTCGCCCGTGACCGGGAACGAGGCCTCGCCGCCTTCGACGTCGCGAATGACCAGCCGAATCATGACACGTGCACCCGTATCCGCATGGGGAAATCCGGCCTCTTCCTAACACACGGGAGCGCGCGGTTCAAGAATTCGCCGCCGGTCCGCACCTCGGCGAACACCGGCGCGTTTTGGCATCGTTCCGCAGACCGGGGTTGCTTGATTTCCCGTTGCGTCCGACGCAAGGTAGAGCACGTTTTTTTCAGGGGCCGCCATGCTCGAAGTCCGTGACATCCGCAAGACCTATTATCAGGGCAAGATTCCCGTGCACGCCGTCGACGGCATCAGCTTCGTCCTGAACACGGGCGAGTTGCTCGCCGTGACCGGGCCTTCGGGATCGGGGAAATCGACGCTGCTCAATCTGATCGGCGGACTCGACGAGCCCACGTCCGGCGAACTGCTCATCAGCGGCCAGTCGATGCTCTCCCTGAACGACGCCGACCGCACACGCATGCGGCGCACGAAGATCGGATTCATCTTCCAATTCTTCAACCTGCTGCCGACGATGACGGCGCAGGAAAACGTCGCCCTGCCCCTGCTGCTCGACGGCCGCGCGCGCAAGACCGCCTACGAGCGCGCCGCCGAGATTTTGGGGCGCGTGGGCCTCGGCAAACGCATGGTGCATCGCCCCGACGAGCTGTCGGGCGGCGAGCAGCAGCGTGTCGCCATCGCACGCGCGCTGGCGTTCGATCCCGTACTGATCCTCGCCGACGAGCCGACGGGCAACCTCGACTCCAAGTCGGGCACGGCGGTCATGGAAATGGTCCGCGCGCTCGCGACGGATTTCAACAAGGCCGTGTTGCTCGTGACGCACGACCCGCGAAGCTGGGGTTACGCCGACCGCATCATGCGCATCGTGGACGGCAAGGTGCAGTCGATCGAGGACAACACGCCGACGCCGATCGGAACGGATGCGCCATCTCCTTCGTAACATCACGCTCCGCCGCCTGTTCGAGCACCCGTTTCGCACCGCGCTGACGATCCTCGGCATCTCTCTCGGCGTCGCGGCGTTCATCTCCGTTCGCATCATCCTCGACACCATGTCCGACTCGTTTTCGTCGATGATCGACACGGTGTCGGGCCGCGTGCAGCTCCAGATCACGGGCGGCGAGCTCGGCGTGGACGAAGATGTTTACCGCCAACTCACGGAACAGGACGAGCAGGGCCGGCTGCCCGTGCCCGGCCTGCGCACGGCGTTGCCGACGATCCAGGCGGTCACGCGCTACGGCGACGAAAGCGTGCTGGTGCTCGCGGTGGACACGCTCAACGACAAGGCGGCGCGCGACTACAGGATGGTCGGCGAGAACGATGTGGAGATCAGCGATCCGCTGGAGTTCCTCAACAGCCTCGACTCGCTGCTGCTCAACCGCGCGTACGCGAAACGCCACGACATCAAGATCGACGACACGATCGAGCTGCTCACGTCGAGCGGGCGCAAGCCCTTTCGCGTGCGCGGATTGCTGGAGGAACAGGGTGCGGCCTCGACCTTCGGCGGCAACTTCGCGCTGATGGACGTGTACGCCGCGCAGCAGTATTTCGGGCGCGGCGCGAAATTCGACTCGATCGACCTGCTGCTCGAAAAAGACGCCGACGTGGCCGCCGTGAAAGCCGCGACCGAGAAGTTCCTCGGCGGGCGATACGACGTGCAGCGCCCCGAGCAACGCAACGAGGGCGTCGAGTCGATGACGCGCACGTTCCGCATGGGTCTCACGGTGATGGCGCTGGTCGTGCTCGCCATGGGCGGCTTCATCATCTTCAACACCATCACGACCACGATCTATCAGCGCATGCGCGAGATCGGCATTTTGCGCATGGTGGGCGTGACGCGTCTCAAGATCTGGTTCCTGTTCGCGATCGAGGCGCTCGCCCTGGGCTCCGTCGGCTCGGCGCTCGGCGTCGCGGCGGGGTATTTCGCGGGCCGCGAGGCCGTCCTCAATTTCATGAACAAGGTCAGCGGCCTGTTCGTCCCCACGAACATGGATCACGCCACGTTCACCACGGACATGATCGTGCGCGGCTGCCTGCTGGGGCTCGGCGTCAGCCTGATCGGCGCATCGTGGCCGGCGTTTCGCGCCGCGCGCGTGCCGCCGCTCGAGGTCGTCCGCTTCGGTCCGGGGCTCGCGGGCGGCAAGGGTTCGGCACTCGGGCGATGGTCTGTCGCGATGGCGGTCGCGGCCCTCTCGGTCACGGCGATTCTCGTGCACCCCGCGTGGGGGAGCAGCCTCGACGGCATTCGCGCGTCGATGATCCTGCTGCTCATCCTCGGCATCACGACGACGCCGCCGGCGCTATGGATTCTGCTGCGCGCCACGGTGCGCATCTCGCGCGATTTCAAGACGCCGCTCGTGCGCCTCGCGGCCGAGAACGTGCTGCGCGATCTGGGCCGCAGCGCGATGACCGTGTCGGCGTTCATGGTCGCGCTCGCCGTGATGGCGCAGATCTACCTGTTCATGAACTCGACCAAGGCCGAGGTGCGCGGTTGGATCGACGACGTGCTCAAGGCCGACCTGCTCGTCACGTCGTCGTCGCGCTACGCGTCGCGCACCAGCGTGCCGATGGACCCCTCGATGGCGAACACGCTGCGCTCCCTGCCGGGCGTGACCGAGGTCGTGCCGATGCGCCTGCTCCTGACCACGCACAACAATGCGCGCATGTCGATCCTCTCGCTCGATTTCGCGACGCGCTTCAATCCCAAACGTTTCCGCTTCGTGAAGGGCGATCCCGAGATCGCATTGCCGGCTTTTCTGGCCAACGAGGGCATCCTCGTCACGCAGAACCTGCTCATTTCCGACTCGGAACTCGGCGTCGGCGACACCTTCGAACTGATGACGCCGAAGGGACGGCGTGGCTTCAAGATCCTCGGCATCGTCATGGACTACACCACCGAAGGCGGCGTCGCGATGATCAATCGCCCGCTCTTTCTCGACGCCTTCGCCGATCCGCTCGTGGACACGTTCCAGATCTATCTCCAGAGCGGCTTCGACCCGCGGGAAGCCCGCCGATCGATCGACCGGACGTTCGGCGCGCAGTTCAACCTCTTCGTGCTGACCAACCGCGAGTTCCGCGGTTCGCTGCTCGAAACCGTCGATCATCTCTTCCTGCTCGCGCTGGCGCTCGAAGTCATCACGCTCGCCATCGCGCTCATCGGCATCGTCAACAACCTGCTCGCCAACGTCATCGACCGCACGCGAGAGATCGGCGTGCTTCGCTCGCTGGGCGCGACGCGCGCGCAGGTGTCGGCGGTGTTTCTGGTGCAGGCGGGGCTGCTCGGCCTCGCGGGGGCGTGCGTGGCGACGGCGTGCGGGTTCGCGCTCGGCTGGGTTCAGCTCACCCGCCTCAACTATGTGATGGCGGGTTGGGCGATGCCGATGCACTACTCGACGACGACCATCGTCATCGCTTTCATCGCGTCGATCGTGATCGCCGTGGCGTCGGGCGTGCTGCCCGCGCGCAAGGCCGCCGGGCTCGTGCTGCACGAGGCCCTCAAGTACGAGTGATGGCAAGAGTGATGTCGTCCACCGCCGAGCGATCCCTCTACATCGACTTCCTCAAGGGCGTGTGCTGCCTGTTCATGATGGCCGCGCACGCGATGTTGATCGACGTGGTGTTTCACGGCGCGATGCCGCCGTACGCTCTCGGCGCGCGATATTTCATCTACTTCGCGCAGCTTGTCGTGCCGATCTTCTACATGGCGTCGGGCATCAACGCGCTCACGTTCCACGAGCGCGGCGCCCGACGCGCGGATTTCGACGCGACACGCTTCTACCTCGCCTCGGCCGCCCTGCTCTTCGTCGGCGGCTACACCTACAGCCTGATGATCGGCTCGGCGAAAAACGGCGTACCCGACATCTTCCAGTGCGTCGCGATGGGCACGGCGCTCGCGTTTCTCCTCGTGCGTTTTCGCGTCCCGACATGGATCATGGCGGCATTCGGCCTCGCGATCCTCGGCGTATTTCTCGCGTTCCGCGTTTCGTTTTCGCCGACCGCCGAGGGCTTCGCCGCGCTGTCGCCGTTGCAACGCTGGGCCTTCGGCCACTTCTCGTTTTTCCCCTGGTGCGCGTTTTTCCCGCTCGGCATCGTGCTCCACCGAATCACGGGACGTGCGGGTCGCGCTGTGGTCCTGACGATCCTCGCCGGCCTCGCCGTCGCCGGGGCATTCATGGACGGCGTCATCCCAGAGTCCGAGTTCGAGGTCATGTTCCGCGTCGATCCCAAGTTCGCGCTCACGGCCACGGGGCTTTCGGGAATGCTCCTCATGTGGACGCCGCGCATCTACCCGGCCGCACCGGGGCGGTTCCTGCGTTTCGTGGAACTCGTCGGGCGTGAGTCGCTGCTCTTCCTCATCTTCCACGCGTTGGTGCTGGCGGTGCTGCTCATCGTCTTTCAGGGGCGAATCGATTACGGGGCGCGGGCATTGCTGGAAACCGCGTTCACGTGCGCGCTGCTGCCGCAGCTCGTGGCGTGGCGCGATCGGCGCACGTCGTCCCCGGCATTCTTGCGAAACGCACTCGTCGCGCTGGGCGTGTTCGGAGTCATCGCGGCACTGGCCTGGATCAACGGGGCCAAGGCGCTGATGTCGCTCGCCGGCGCACCCGCGGCGATGGCCTTCGCCCTCGCGTTCCCCACCCTGCGCCGCCGTCTGCAAACGCGGTTCGTTCGCGCGGACGTCTGAGTCACATGGGGCGCGGCCGGGGATGGCGCTCCTCGCGGAACGGCAATTCCCGAACGAACTCGACGATACGCTCGCCGCGGTGCCGCCAGGTCCACTCGCTCGCCTGATGCAACGCCGCGAGGTGGCGGCGGCGGAAGATCGCGTCGTCCTCGAACAAATGCGTGATCGCCCGGGCCATCGACTCGTCGTTGCCCGGCTCGAAGAACTCCGCGGGCGATTCGTCGCGAAAGATTTCGCGAAACACCGGCAAATCGGGCACGACCGGCACGACGCCCGACGCGAGGTAGTCGAAGATCTTCATCGGGCTCGACACGTATCGATTGAAAAAGACATCGACGAGCGGCACGACCCCCGCGCGACATCGGCCCAGGTGGTGCGGGAGCTGCACGGGCATGACGAAGCCCGTGTAGTCGATGCGGTCCTCGGTGCCCACCGTGCGCGCGATGTCCTTGATCGACGCCAGATGCCGCCCCTTGCCGAAGATCAGCAGCCGCGCTTTCGGCGGCAACCGGTCCATCACACGCACCAAGCCGCCCACGCCCTTGTGCGGGTCGAGCGCGCCGACGTACGCAATGTGCCGTCGATCCGCCGTGCCGGAAGGATCGAGGAGCGGACGGCTCGCGCTGCCCGCCGCAAGGACGCGTTGGGACACGGGCTTCGTGCGGACGAGGATGTCGGCGAGGCCCTGCGTGAGCGCGATGACGCCGTCGGTACGGGCGAAGACGTCATCCTCCATCGGCGCGCGCGACGCGTGCATGCGCAGCTTGTCGGCGGGGAAGAACGCGGCGTTGCGGGCATCCTCGCCGAGGCTGTAGACGTTGTGCACCTCGTAGATGACGCGGCCCTCGAATCGCTCGTCGAGAAACGCCTTCGCCATTTTCAGGTCGCGGCAGATCACCGCGTCGGCGCCGAATTCGCGCGCCGCGCGCACGGCGGCCTTGCGAAACGGCCCCGACCAACTCCCGTGCAATGGCCCGATCCGCACGCGCAGTCCGCGAATCAAACGGATTTCGAGATCGGGATGCGGCGAGAGCCCGAGCTTGCCGAGCACCTGATCCACCGACTCGCCGGCGTCCGACGCGACGAACAGGCTCTTCGCCCCGGCCTCGGCGATCCCGCGCGCGGTGTTCGTCGAGAACACCGTCCCCGCCTCGTAGATGTCGAAGGGCTGCGTGTGGACGTAGGCGATTTTCAGGGGGCGTTCGGACATGCTGGTCGGTTCCTCATGTGGCACAGCCACCCCCGGTTGTGCATGTACCGGCACAGCCGGGGACGGCTGTGCCACATGACGGGGTGGTGCGCAGCACCTTCTTAGATTCAATCGGAGCCGGACTCAACCTCGGCAAACGTCTCGTCGCGCGATGCCCGCGAGGGCTGATACCGGATCTTCGTGGCGAACAGCAACACCGCGACGGCGAGCAGGTACGTCCAGGTTTCGTGCCGGTTAAAAGGCGCGAAGTCGAGCACGGTGGCGGCCTCCTGCGCGGCGACCAGTGCGACGCACCCCGCCGCCACGAACCGCGACGCGCGCGTGCCGTAGACGATGACGAGATAGAAGCCCAGGAACACGCTGCTCACAACGAACCAGAAGACCGGCGGAATGACCAGGCAGTCGAGGTCCCCGCGCCAGCGCCACAGGCCGATTGCCACGAGGCACGACTCAACCGCGAAACTCACCGACGCGCACACGAGCGCCGCCCGCAGCACGACGCGGTACGTACGCTTTTCGAAATCGAGAACGTGTGCGTCGGCCCACGCCCACGCCACGCCCCACGTGAGCACCCAGCCGAGGACCGGAAGCAGCGGCACGCCCGCGATGGTCGGCAGGTGCGCGGCATAGATGTATTCGGGAACGGGTTCGGCGATGGAGTGGCGTTCCTTGAGGAACGAGAACACCACCGCGCACGCGAAAAAGAGCCCCGCGTGCCAAGGCCCGCGCTGCGCGGCCATATCACGCGCGAGCCACGCGAACATGGCCGCCGAGAGCACCAGGACGACGCCGGCGATCACCCGGATTCCCCATGCGGGCGCTTTGACGAGGGCATGGCCCCTTCGTAAGCTGTTTGACGCATCATGAGAAGTCCGATCGTCCATTTTCCGCGAATCGCCGTCACGCGCCACGCGCCGCTCGCGATCCTGTGGATGATCGCCGCGACCTGTCTCGCGCTCGACGTCGCGCTCGCACCGGACGCGCGAACGGCGCTCACGACGATCCCCCTGTTTCTCGTCGCCGCATTCGGCACCCGACGCGCGATGCGATCGGTGAAAGATCATGCGTATCCTGCTCGTTGACACCGCGCGCGAAATGCGCGGCGGGCAGCGACAGGTGGCGCTGCTGGCGTCGGGGATGCTGCGAGCCGGCGCGGACGTCCGCGTCGCGGTTCGGCCCGATTCGCCCCTCGGTGCGCGGCTCGCGGAACTGGACGTCCCGACCGTGTTCGTCCAGCCGCGCTTCGAGGGCGATCCGCTCGCGGCGCGCTCGCTCGGGCGCGTCATCGACCTGTATTCCATCGACCTCGTCAACGCGCAATCGAGCCACGATCACACGCTGGCGTGGTTCGCGGGCTCGTTCGCCACGCGCACACACCGGCGAGTGGTCACGCGGCGCGTCGATTTCGGCCCGGGGAGCGGGTGGTTCAACCGGCGCAAGTACCTGCGCGGCGCGGACCGCTACATCGCGATCAGTGACGCCATCGCCCGGGTGCTGACCGAATACGGCGTCCCCGCCTGGCGAATCGAGACGATTCACAGCAGCGTGACGCCGATCGAGCCCGTCCCCGGCGCGCGCAACGAGGTGCTGGCGGAACTGGGCTGGCCGGACGATTCCTGGGTGGTGGGCGACGTCGCGGCGCTCGAGGATCACAAGGGACACGTCGATCTCATCGACGCGTTCGCGCTCGTCGCCGCGAAGCACGCATCGGCGCGCCTCGCCCTGATCGGCGATGGTTCGCGCCGTGCGGAACTGGAGGCGCGTGTTCGGCAACTCGGGCTCGGCGGGCGGGTGCGTTTACTCGGTCACCGCACCGACGTGGCACGTTTACTTTCGGCGCTCGACCTTTTCGCCATGACGAGCCGTCAGGAGGGACTTTGCACGAGCATCCTCGACGCCATGTCCGCCGGGGTGCCGGTGGTGGCGACGAACGCGGGCGGAATCCCCGAGATCGTGCGTGACGGCGAAACGGGCCGCCTCGCGCGAACGGGCGACCCCGCCTCGATCGCCGAAAAGATCCTCGACGCCGCAGCCACGTCGGAATTTTCCCGCAAACTCGCCGAACGCGCGCGGCACATGGTGCGCGACGAATTCGGCGTGGACGGCATGGTCAAAAAGAGCCTCGGCGTTTACACGGACCTGATGAAATGCTGACTGGAAACGAAAACCGATGCCGGATGTCATACCCGGTGAACGGAATTTTGCTGACATTCCCCTCGATGGGACATTCGGCATAAGGATCGCGATGGAGCCCCGCCTTCTGAAAATCGCCGTCGGACTCTTCTGCTTCCTCATGACGGGCTGGCTGCTGTCGCGCTCGAGCGCGTTCACCGAACAGGCGTCCGAGGATCTGGGGTCGATGGCCGCGATCGCCGCGCGGGAAGGCCCCGTGTGGTCCGGCATCTACTACGTCGACAAGAAAAGCGGCGCGCGGGTGAAGGTCGGATACGCCAAGAGCGAGACCACGAAGACGGAGCGCGGCTACATCATCGACGGCGAAAGCCGCCTGACGCTCAAGGCGCAGGGCCAGACCGCGCAGATGCGCGTGCTGTCCAAGATCCTCACCGATCTCGACAACCGGCTGCTCTCGATCGACTTTTCCATGCTGTCCGACGCGGTGAAATTCGAACTGTTCGGCTCCGTGGACGGCAAGAAGCTGAATATGCGCATCCGCACCGCCGCCGGCGAGCAGGAACAGTCCATCGACATCCAGGGCGACACGGTGCTGCCCGAAACGATTCTCACGCATGCCGTGCGCAAGGGCCTCGCCGTGGGCGACGTGGTGAAGGTGCCGTTTTTCGATCCCACCACATTCTCGTACGCCGACGCCGAGCTGCGCGTCGCGGAAATCACGACGCTGCCCGAGGCCGGAGACGCAAAGGTCTATCACCTGCGAGCGACCTTCATGGGCATCGAAGCCGACGCGTGGGTGGACGCCGAGGGGCGCACGCTGCGCGAGGAGGCGGGTGGCCTGCTCACCAAGATCGAGACGCAGGAGCAGGCGCTCACGGCGGGCTGGAGCGGCGGCGCGAAGGTCGAATCCGATCTCGTCGAGGTCGCGGCGGTCCGCACGCAAACGCCCGTCGAGCGCCCGCGCGACGCGACGAAGCTCGTCCTGAAAATCGGCGGAATCGACCCCGCGAAGTACGGCTTCGCCGATCACCGCCAGACGCTTGACGGTGACGTCGTCACCATCGCGACCGAGGACATCCAACCCTCGACCTACCGCATGCCGATGCGCGACGCGGCCTTCGAGCCGGAACTCAACGCGACGCCGATGATCCAGGTCTTCGATCCGGGCATCAAGGAAAAGGCGCGCGAGATCGTCGGCGAGGTGCGCGACCCGCTTCAGGCGGCGCGCCTCATCCACACGTGGGTGTACAAGACGATCGAGAAAAAGCCGCTCATCTCGATCCCGTCGGCCAGGGACGTGCTCGACATCAAGCGCGGCGATTGCAACGAGCACGCCACGCTCTACACGGCACTCGCGCGCGCGGTCGGCATTCCCACGCGCATCGAGGTCGGCCTCGTCTGGAACAACAACGGCTTTTATTACCACGCGTGGAACGCGGTCTACACGGGCCAGTGGATCTCCATCGATCCCACCTTCGGCCAGTTCCCCGCCGACGCTTCGCACCTGAAGGTGCTGTCGGGCGATCTCGACGCGCAGGTGCCCATCGTTCAGATGGTCGGTCAAATCACCCTCGACGTGCTGGAGGAAAAATGAGTTCGATCCCCCATGCGCCTTCGCCGATGATCCGCGCGCGCGGCCTCGCCAAGGCGTACGACCGGCTCGTCGCGGTCGATCACATCGATCTCGATGTCGCGCCCGGCGAGGTCTACGGCTTTTTGGGCCCGAACGGCGCGGGCAAGACGACGACGATCCGCATGCTCGTCGGCATGATGAAGCCCACGTCGGGCACGGTGGAGATCGACGGCATCGACATCGCGAAAAACCACATCGAGGCGAAATCGCGCATCGGCTTCGTGCCCGACCGCCCCTACATCTACGAAAAACTCACGGCGATGGAGTTCCTGCACTTCGTCGGCGGGCTGTTCCGCATGGAAACGTCCGACATCGTGCGCCGCGGCCAGGAATTGCTGGAGCTGTTCACCATCGATCATGTGGCGAACGAACTCGTCTCGGGCTTTTCCCACGGTATGCGGCAGCGCCTCATCATGGCGTCGGCGTTTCTGCACCGGCCCAAGCTGATCGTCGTGGATGAGCCGATGGTCGGCCTCGACCCGCGCGGCATGAAGCTCGTGAAAAATCTCTTCCGCGAGCAGGCCCGCACCGGCACCACCATCTTCATGAGCACGCACACCCTCGACATCGTCGAAGAGGTTTGCGACCGCGTGGCGATCATCCACAACGGGCGCATCATCGCGACGGGCACGATGGAAGAACTGCGCTCCGAGGCGGGACACTCCGACCGGCTGGAGGAAATCTTCCTTCGGCTCACCGACACCGAAGACATGCCCGACGTGGCGGGCGTGGTGAACGGATAGGACGCGTCGTGATCGACACCTGGCGCCTCGTGCGCGCGAAAACGTGGATCATGCACAACCGGTTCTCGCGGCCCGGCCGCGCCGATCGGTTCAAGTCGATCTTCTTCTTTTCGCTCACGCTCGGCTTTCAGGTCGGCCTGTTTTTCGGCGCGACCGCGCTCTTTCAGCGGCTCGCGGCCGAGGAGCCCTTCGGTTCGATCCTCGTCGGCAAACTCGTCGAGTTCCTGTTCATCACGTTTTTCACGGTGCTGACGTTCTCCAGCATCATCACGAGCCTCAACGCGTTTTTTCTCGACGCCGACCTGCCCATGCTCATCACCGCGCCGACCACGTGGGGGCGGCTCTACATCGCCCGGTTCGCGCAGGCATTCGGGATGACAGGCTGGATGATGATCCTCGTCGGCTTGCCGATCTTCGTTTCCCTCGGCCTCGTGTTCCACGCCCCGGCTTACTTCTACCCGTGGATGCTCGCGGTGATGGTCGTGTTCCTGCTCGTGCCGATCGCGCTCGGCAGCCTCATCACCATCGTGCTCGTCAAGGCGTTTCCCGCGCGCAAGATGCAGGACATTCTCATCCTCATCGCCGTCGTGCTGATCGTGATGCTGTATTTCCTGTTCCGGTTCCTGCGTCCGGAGCAGCTCTTCAACCCCGACATCTTCCACGGCTTCGCCGAATATTTCGCCACGCTTCAGACGCCCGACTCCCCGCTGCTCCCATCGTCGTGGGGCGCGTCGGCTCTGATGGCCCCGCTGCACGGGCGCATGCGCGAAGACGGCATCGGCTTCCTGCTGCTCTCGCTGTCGTGGGGCCTGATGCTCGTCACCATCGGCACGAGCGTCGCCAAGCGCACCTTCCTCGACGCCTACACCAAGAGCCAGGAAGGCCGCCGCCTCACCATCACGGGGCTGCCCTTCGTGCAGGCGATCTTCGAGGGCATGACGCGCGGTCGCGATCCCGTCAATCGCCAGTTCTTCCTCAAGGAGATCCGCACCTTCTTCCGCGACACGGCCCAATGGACGCAGCTTCTGCTGCTCATGTCGCTCATCGTCGTGTACCTGTTCAATTTCAAGGCGCTCGACCTCGATCGCTTCTCGGGCATCACGTTCCAGCTCCGCAACATCATCGCCTACATGAACCTGATCCTCGCGGGCTTCGTGCTCTCGGCGATCTGCGTGCGCTTCGTGCTGCCGGCGGTGTCGCTCGAAGGCGAGGCGTTTTGGATCGTCAAGGCCGCGCCGGTCTCGATGAACCGCTTCGTGTGGAACAAGTTCAATTTCTACGCGCCGCCCGTCTTCATCGTCTCGGAAATGCTCGTCGTGCTGTCCAACATCTTCCTGCGTTCAACGCCCTTCATCATGGGCGCGTGCGCGGCGCTGATGGGCCTGCTGTCGCTCTCCATCACGGCGCTCGCCATCGGGGTCGGCGCGATCTATCCCAACTTCGAGGAGAAGAACGTCGCGAAGGTGGCGACGAGCGTGTCGAGCATCATCTACATGGTGGCCTCGCTCGGCCTCGTCGTCGCGGTCGTCTCCATCATGGCCTACCCCGCCCGCATCGTGCAGCGTGCCTTGCTGGACGAAGCGCCCCTCGCGGCCACGCAATGGGCCATCATCGGCTTGTCAATCGCGGTCGTTTTGACCATGATCGCCGCGTCGGTGCTTTGGCCCATTCGGCGCGGCATTCGCGCGCTCGAAACGCGCGAGGACTGATCCGCGCGACGACGGAAACAGGCCCCGAAAACGCGACGCGAACGCGCCCGCCCGGGCGCGACGGTTTCGATCCATGAGGTGGGACGTGCTGCAAATCGTCAAATCTAAAATGAAGCTGTATTGGGAATTCGCGCGTCCGTTCACGCTGCTGCCGCCGGCGCTCGGCATGGTCTCGGGCGGCATCACGGCGCTCGGCGCCGATCCCCAATGGGAGAGCCACTGGGTCGATCCCGGCTGGGCGTTCGCGATCTACATGGGCCCGGATTGGCTGCGGATCACGTGGTACATCGTCGTCGGCGCGATCATGGCCGCGACGCTCAACGCGGCGAGCAACGCGCTCAACCAGATCACCGATCTGACCAACGACTCGGTTTCCAAGCCGACGCGGCCGATCCCCAGCGGGCGCATCTCGATCACCGAAGCGACCGTCATCACCGTGTTCTGGTACGTGCTCGCGCTTTTCATGAGCTTCCTCGTCAACTGGCAGTGCTTCCTGATCGTCCTGGTCGCTTCGTTTTTCATCTACGGCTATTCGGCCAAGCCGTTTCGCACCAAGGCGCGCGGTTGGTGGGCCAATTTCACCATCGCCATCCCGCGCGGCATTTTGCTGAAAGTCGCCGGCTGGTCGAGCGTCAAGACGATTTTCGCCGCCGAGCCTTGGTACATCGGCCTGATCTTCGGTCTGTTCCTGCTCGGCGCGGCGACGACCAAAGACTTTTCGGACATGGAAGGCGACGCCGCGGACGGCTGCAAGACGCTGCCCGTGAAGTACGGCCCCAAGGCCGCCGCGTGGATGATCGCGCCGTTTTTCGTGCTGCCCTTCCCGCTCATCCCGCTGGGCGCGCACTGGGGCATCCTGACCGGCAACCGGCTGATGCTCGACATCATGGGCGTGGGCCTCGCCCTGTGGGGCTGCTACACGGTCTGGCTGCTGCTGCGTAATCCCGACGAACTGTCCAAGACGGAAAACCATCCGTCCTGGAAGCACATGTACGGGATGATGATGGGCATGCAGATCGGGTTCGCGCTGAGCTATCTGTTCTAACAACGTTTCGAATAACCCGCTGTGGCGCACTTCCTGTCATCCCGACCGGAGCGAAGCGCCCTCCGCCCTGTCATCCCGACGGGAACGAAGCGCCCTCTGCCCTGTCATCCCGACCGGAGCGAGTGAAGCGAGCGGAGCGGAGGGATCCCTTTCAGATCCGAAGCGGGAAGGGATTTCTCCACTCCCCGCCTACTCGAACGCATCGGCGAATCGCTCGAAATGACTGAACCTACTGGTGCCACACATTCGTGTATCTACACCTCAAAAGCTTTCCGCCTTGGAACCGCTGTCCTCGCTAAGTCGACTCTCCATCTGATAAAATTCAGTATTTCCATAATAGACATTTCGATTCGATACACTCAAGGTCGAATCAGAATTATACCCAGTTGAAATCGGGGATGGAACGACTGATTGAGCGATAGACCACGGCAACGGATCGGTTAACAAGAAGCGCTCCCGTAGAGTCTCGCTGTAATCTCCGTAATGCTTATCCCCCCTCGCCGGAAATACATAATTAGAAACAAAAGTCGAAATGCCATTTGCAAATTGCCTACATACACGATTTGACAAATAGCGAATTCCGACAAAATCTTCCTGCCGAAGCGCCCACTGAAGGAACATTTGCGGAAATATATACTCGTGAATAAACGGAGCACTTTGACTTTCGTTATCAAGCGACAGCGCGAGCAACAAAGGCCACAATTCGATGTAATCTTTAACTATCTTAATAGCGACAGACCTAGACGAATGACCTTGCGGCCACTGGCTAGCTATGTTTAACAATGTGTCGACCATTTCTGTTGAATAGCCGAAATCATAGATTCCACTGAAATCCAAAAGCTCGAACCTAGACATAACCATAGAATGCAATGGCGGTTCTCCCAACTCCGTCCAGCAAGTATAGACAGAACCCCCAAGATACAAACAAGGTAATCCGGGAACGCTATACCTTTGCCGCCCAACCAATTTTCTTCGCGAAAATGGAATATGAAACATATCACGCCTTCCCAGCGACGTCGGAATCTGATCCGTTCGGCAACGATAGAGGTTCAATAAAAGACTATCAACTTTGACATCCGTTCTACACTTTTCAATCCTGAAGAGATCATAGAATGAGTTGAGATTTGCGCTATTGTTGAGAATCCCGCCAAATGCCTCAAACGCTTCTGCTTGCTTCCCGTCCAAATATGTTTCCAATATTTCGAGTATGCCATTAAACATGAAACTCACGTTTCGCTCGTCGACAATCATTTCTCCAATGCATTGCGCATCGTTCATATGCCGACTCAAGCAATTGTAATAGTCATCAAATATCTGCTTTAGATCTTCGCGAAACATTGGCCCAAGACCCTTGAAATACACCGGGATTTTCACCGCGCGTTCACGACGA
>JADLEX010000060.1 GCA_020845895.1 Deltaproteobacteria bacterium
GGTATCGTCCCTTCACGGCGGTCCTCCTTGGAAAAGGTCGTCCAGGTCTCGCAACCCGGACGGTAGGCAACCGCCGTTCCCTTTTCAACTTTCAACGGAATCCGGGACAGGCTCGGTCGTCATCGCGGCCTCCTCGGTTTTTTGTATCATTATTCACATTCAAGCGGGGCGCAAGAAAAACTCTCATCTCAAAGCAGTCTGTCATTCCGACCGGAGTGAAGCGGAGCGGAGGAATCCCTTAAGCAGTGAAATATAACGGGATTTCTCGACTCGGCCTGACGGCCTCGCTCGAAATGACAGGTCGCTTCGATCGAATCCGCGGATTTTTACGTCCTGCGAACGGGGCGCTAGAAAAACGCCTTTCGCACGCCTCGATCGCGGTCGCGGCATGTGGCACAGCCGCCCCCGGGCTGCGATCCAGTCGCCTTCGACACGTGGCGCAGCCGCCACCGGCTGTGGGGAACCCACTTCGCATCATCGCTCGCGACTCGCGAGCGACGATCGCGAAAACGCACGAGGCGAAGGCATACGGAGATTTTTCCAGCTAATTCATTATCGTGTCCGCGGAATTCCCCGGAATTTGGAATTCTCGCAATGGCTTCTGGGGAGATCAAGATCGGAAAGTTCGCCACTCGACGATTTCTCTGTAAGGTTTCCCCCGTGCCGCCGGTATAGAGATGGTATGAACCGAATCGCCACGAGGAACGGCCCGTCCGAAGCCCTTCTGAGATTTTCCCCGACCGCTGGGCGAAAGTTCGCCACTCGGCGTCCGACCGACACGCCACCCGATTCGGGTCCACCTGTTCCAGAAACCGCCCACAACCCCGATTGGAGAACGAAATGGAAGAACTCGTTTTGAGTAAATTGAGCGAAATCGCCGACTCGCTGCGCCGCATCGCAGACGTGCTCGAATCACAAACAAATCAAACAAAAACTGACGTAGAGAGATCTATCGCATTGGCACCCGGCACGATAACGCGAGTTGAAATTCAACCAGTGGAAAAATCCGCATTGAGCGCAGAGGCAGATTCACCTGAGTCTGAAGGCAATCGCAGTAGCACTTCAGCGGATCGCCGAAACATCATTAGAGAGTTTTTAACAAGTCGAAATATAAAAATTAAAACCGAGCCTGCGCAAGATTCCGCCGATGAGACACTGAACAAACTGGCGGTTTACATGGGATCAAAATACGGAGATATTGCAATGTTTTACAAAAAGATCAAGTCCGCCATGAATCAGGGAACCCCAATCAATTTAAACTTAAAGGATATGCCTCAAAGCACCATATCATCTACATGTCAATTGGCATACATGCTTCACGAAATTGCATTTCTCGAAGAGTATAAATACAAAAATGCGCCTTATTTTCAACTATTTGCAAGGCCAAGTCGTTTTCCAAAGGCGTTGAGCTTCTTTTCGGGCGGATGGCTTGAACGATACGGCGTCTCCGAGTCATACGAAGCTGCGCGTAGCGTGAACCCATCTATCGAATGCTCACATCTCTCCAACATTCAAATTGTGTTACCTAACGGCGATGACTTTGAACTCGATCTACTGTTCGAAGCACGGGGGTCCATACATTGGGTGGAACTAAAAACGGGATCTCACCACGAGTACATCGCAAAGTACTCCAAAATGAGTAAAATACTTAAATTGGATGTAGCGCACAGCTATATGGTCCTTACAGACGTCAGCCCCGAAACAGCGAAAACCCTCTCTGCACTGTTCAAGATGACCGTCACGAGAGCGGAAAGTTTCGAAGACGCGATCAGGTCAACAATTATTCATGATCTTGCAATTGAGGAAAAATGTTAAAACATATTTAATGAGTTTTTATCGCGAGCGCCAACATCCTCGCCAATCGTCAATGGAACTGGGTGTCTCGTGATGTCGCCCCCAAAACTACATGGGTCGCAACAAGGGCGGCCGATCAGGCACGGCACGCCGCGCGAGCGACGAAGTCGATTTTTCCGCGATCCGTCTGTCGATCTGGCGCTCGGCGTTCCCGAGCCGCGCAGCCGGGGGCGGCTGTGCCACATCCCGACACGGGATACATCACCCCACCGCGGCCGACAGGTGTTCGCGAAGTTCGCGGGCGCGGCGACCCGTCACCTTTTCGCCGCCGGCGTCGGTGACGTAGAAGGCGTCGATCGCGCGGCCTGCGATGGTGTTCACCTTGGCAAGGTGGATCGTCAGGCCGAACTCGAAGATCGCGTTCGTCACGCGATAGAGCAGCCCCGGTCGATCCGCCGTCCACACCTCCACCACCGTCTTGCGTGCCGCGCCGTGGTTGTCGATACGCACCTCCGTCGCCACGTGCGGATTCGCGCCGCGCACGAGAATCCTTTTCGCCCCCGCCGCGATCAGCTCCTCCACCGTTCGCTCACCCGACAACACCGCGCGCAGATCGATCGTCAGGCGCTTTTCCAGCGTACCCGGCTCGATGCCCTCGACGCGGGGGATGAACTGCACCGTGTCCAGCGCGAGGCCGCGCGCCGTGTTGAACGCCTGCACGCCCAGAATGTTGAGGTTCTGCGCCGCGAAGACCCCCGCCACACGCGCCAGGAACCCGGGCGCGTCCGGGGCGCAGACCGTCGCATCCCACGGGTCATCCTCCGCTCCCGCACCGCTCTCTTTCGACGCTCCGCGAGACACCCGCACCACCGGCTCTTCCAGTTCGGCGTACGTCGCGAGCGCGTCGAGGTGGCGGCGCGCGGTCGTTTCGCTGAGCCACGCGGGGTGCTCACGCTCCATCTGCGCGAAGTAGTTGTCGCGAAGCGCCTCGGTGCCCACGTCGGCGACGGCACTCGCCACGGCGCGCACCACGCTCTCGTGATCGCGGCGCGCGGAGCCGTGCGTCATGATCGACATGGTGTCGGCGTGCAGGGCGCGCAGCAGGTCGGCGCGCCAGCCGGTCCACACGCCGGGTCCCACCGCGCGCATGTCGCAGTAGGTGATGACGTAGAGCGCGTCCAGACTGCCCCGGTCGCCCGCCATGCGTTCGGCAAGTTCGCGGCAGACGGACGGGTCCTCGATGTCGCGGGTGTGCGCCGCGCGCGCCAGCGATTCGTGCTCGCGCACGAGACGCACCACGAAATCGGTCTCGTCTTCGGAAAGCCCGAGGCGCAGACACACCACCGGGGCCATGCGCGCGCCGCGGTCCAGGTGGCCGGGGCCGCCGACCTTGCCGGAATCGTGGAGCAGCAGCGCGAGACGCACGAGGTCGGGGCGGCGCAGCGCGGGCGCGATCTCGACCAGCGGCGACGGGCCGAGCTTCGCGCGCAGGCGGTCGAAAAATCCGATCGCGATGAGCGTGTGCTCGTCGGCGGGATAGCTGTGGAAGACGTCGTAGGGTACGAGCCCGCGAAGGTCGCCGAAGGGCGGAATGTACGCGCCGAGCAGCCCGATGGAGTGCAGCGCGCGCAGCGCGTCGCCCGCCCATTCGCGCCCGAGCAGGTCCAGAAACGCGCGCGCGGTTTCGGCGTCCTCGCGGGCGTCGTCGTCCACCGTGGCGGCGAGACCCGCGAGGCGCGACTTGGTGCGCTCCGAGAGGAATAACCCCGTTCCCGCGAGGCGCGCCATGGCCGCGAAGACCTCGGCGCGCGGCGCGCGGGCGAATCGCTCCTCGGGCAAAAACAGCAGATCGCCGCACGCGGCCGCGCCGGGGGCGATGTCGTCGCGCGGCGCGAGATCGGACGCGGGCACGTCGGCCTCGGCCACGCGATGCGCGAAGCGCGTGATGCGGTCCGCCGCGGCGAAATAATCCTTGAGCATGGCCTTGGCCGCCTCGGCCTCGCCCGCGCCCTGATAGCCGAGCAGGATTGCCGCCTCGGGCTGCACCGCCGTGCGCAGCACGTCCATCGGCCCGCGCTCGCGGAACTGCGCCTCGTGGCGAAGACGCAACAAAAAGTCCACGGCCTGACGCAGCTCGACGAGGCCCACGCGCGTCGCCGCGCCGCGCTCGATCAGCATCGCGTCGAGATCGCCGCGCCCCCAGCGCGCCTGCGCGCTCCACACGGCGATCTGGTAATCGCGCATCCCGCCGGGAGAGTTTTTCACGTCGGGCTCGAGCACGTGCACCGTGGGGGGATAGTCGGGATCGACCGACGGCGCGGCGCGGCGCGGAATGCGTCCCGCGTAGTCGCCCGCGGCAATGGCGAGGTCGAGCCGCGCGTCGAGCGCTCGCGCGAGCGAGGCGTCGCCGGCCACGAAGTGCGCGTCGAGCAGCGCGGTGAGGGCTTCGGCGTCCTCGCGCGCGCGCTCCAGCATCTGGACAATGGTGCCGAACTGCTGCCCGGTCTTCACCTTCGCGTCCCAGAGCGGGTAGAGCATTTTTTCGGCGGCGGCTTCGGCGTCGGACTTGATTGCTGTTTCGGGAAGCAGCAGGACGAAATCGACGTCGGACCACGGCGATGCGTCGCCGCGCCCGACCGAGCCCGTCGCGCACAGCGCCGCGCCCATGGCGTCCGCGCCCGACGCGGCGAAGAGGTCGGCCAGCTCGCGCCGCCACCACCGCGCGAAGCGCGCGCCGATGGCGAAGCCGCCGTCGCCGCGCCGATGCGCCGTACGCAGCCGTTCGCGTTTGTGTTCGAGCCGCGTTCTCAGGTCGTCCACGCGCGCTCCGCGTTGCAGAGATTCTCACACATCCCATAGGGGACGGCGGCGGCGTTGGCAAGAGCGCGGCTCGGAAACGACATCGGTGGAAGACGCTAAGGGATCCGTACCTCGACGGAATCGACCGCGACCTTCGTCCGGTCCGCCTCGTCGTATTTCAGATTGACGCGCGCGCCGGGCTGGAACTGCGGCAGATAGACCGGCGAGATGATCATCTTCGTCTCGGTCTCGTATGGGTCGCCGCCCTTGGGCTCGACACGCACCTTCAGAATCACCTGCGGTTGTTCGTTGTAGCGATTTCCCGTGTCCTCGATGCCGATGATCACGCCCTTCGCCTCGACGCCGGTCTTTAGCAACTCATCGCGTTCGCATTCGGGCGCGAGAAACGAAAAGAGCGTCACGCCCACCACGGCGGCGCCGAAGAGCACGACACTCACGCCCAGCGCCACACCCCTGAACGGGCTGATACGCTTCTCGCCGGAAAGGTCGGTCGTATGGCTCTTCCCGGGTTCGATCGGTTCGGGCATGCCGGTCATGGGGCGGGCTCCTCGGGCGTCATGCGCAGGGTGAGGTTGTAGCGTCGATCGGTCAGCGCGTCGGCTTCGAATGCGCCGACGGGCAGGACCGTGAGAACGAGGACTTTCGATTCCCCGACGGCCAGGTCGATGACGGGATGCGCGTCCAGATTCAACACATCGCCGTCGGCCCCGTCGCCGGGAATGATTTGCGCGGCGACGCGCGCGGATTCGTCGCCCGGGCCGCCCACTGCGACGGCCACGGCGGCGGGATCCAGGGCGCCGCGACGGATCTCGATGTACGCGGAGCCGAGCATCATCGGCGCGGGCCGAATTCGAAGCTGCGTCGCGTCGGTGCGGACACGCTGCGTCGGCGCGAGATCGGCCTCGGGCAAGAACGGGATCTGGTTTTTGTCGTCGGTCCACGCGCGGAAATGCGCGCCGTCGTCGCGCGAGCCCGCGTACCACCGCCAGCGCGCGAACGTGACGACGGAATCCAGGAAATTCGCGCCCGTGCGTTCGCCGAGCAGCGCGTCGATCGCGTCGACATAATCCGGTTCGTTGGAAAATGGATCGGGATCGTTTCGCGAACGGCGCCAGACCTCGGCGAGAAAATCGTCTTCGCCGCCGAAATACGCATCGCGCAACCCGTGCAGATACAGCGCCGCGCCGTACATGAACCATGTGCGGTAATTGTCGTAACGCAGCAGCGACCAATCCGGGTGCGCCTGAAAATCGGCGACGCATTCGGCGCAGGGAAAATCGAACATCTCCTCAATGTACGTCGCACTCATCTCGAACGACACCCCGATTTCATACCAATCGTCCGCTGCCTGGCTCGCATGATGGAATTCGTGGCCGACCAGGCTCGGCAGCAAATCGCCGCCGTACGGACCCCACGGATCCAGCAGCATGAAACTCGGCCGTCCGCCCCACGCGGTCACGATGCTCTCGGAGGCGATGTCCACGTAGCAGCCGATGTTGCCCTTCCACAAAAACACATCGAACGCGTCATCGGGGCCGCACGCGCCGCCGTCGGGGGGCGGTTCGGTGAAGCCGAGTTCATCGATTTCGAGCGCCCAAGCGTCTTCCAGAAAACGCAGCGCGTCCCGCGCGACGGGCTCCTCGTCCGGCCCGCGAAAGTGCACGATCACGGGCCGGGTGAGCGATCGGATCGAGAGCGGCCAGTACCGCGGCGCCGCGCAAGGACGCGTCCAAGGCGGAATGTCCGCGAGACCGTCGTCGTCGGTGCTCGACGTGTCGTCGTCCGCGACATCGTCATCGATGACGTCAATCACCGAGGGTGTCTCCTGATCGCCGGGTGAACGCGAGCCGTCATACGCGCACCCCGCGCAGAGTGCGAGACAAACAACTAGCGCAACGACAACGCGGTTCACAAGGGACCTCGATCCACGCGAATGTCCTCAAGATACCCGGCTCGGCGCGACGCGCAAGTCGAACTGCTCGCGGGCGTTGTGCGCGCGGAGAAAATCGACGTAAATGGTCGCACACAAATACTTTGGAGGCGCGGCGGCATGGCCCGTGTCGAAATTCGAAAGAACGGCGTTTGCCTCGGCGATGTGAACGTCGCCGATGACGGCCTCGCGATCGGCGGCGGCAAAGTCGACGACGTGCGTCTCGCGGACGTGCCGACAGGAGAGCGGATTCGCGTACTCTCGGTCGACGGGCGCGTCGAGATCGAGTCCGCGATCGGCGGCCCACGAACACTGCTCGCCGGGGAATTCGTCGCGCTCGGCCCGTACGAAATCGGCGCCGAGTCGGGCGTCGCAACGCCGCCGCGCGTGCCGACCCGCGTCCTGTCCTTCGATCCCGCGAGCCGGAAACTCACCACACGCGAGCGCGTCCTCGAAATTCGCGAGGGCGGCTCCGCGCGCGAATGGTCGATCCCCGACGGGCGCGCGATCGCCGGAAAAGACGCCTCGTGCGACCTCGTTCTCGGCGACGCCTACGTTTCCGCGCGACACCTCGCGATCGACGCCTTCGCGGACCGCGTCGAGTTTCGCGATCTGGGCAGCCGCAACGGCACGACGCAGGGCGGCGCGCGCGTCACGGGCGGCGAATGGGCCGCCGGCCGCACGCTCACCGTGGGCCGCACGACGCTCACGCTGCGTTCGCGCGAGAGCGGTGAGACGCTCGCGGCGGGCGATCGGCGCGTGCCGGGGCTCGTGGGCGACGACGCGGCCATCCGCGAACTGGGCGAGCTCGTGCACCGGGTCGCGCCGCTCGATGTCACCGTGCTCGTGCGCGGCGAGACCGGCACGGGCAAGGAACTCGTGGCGCGGGCGGTTCACGAACTGTCGCGGAGGGCGGCTGGACCCTTCGTCGCGCTCAACTGCGCCACCGTGCCGCGCGATCTGTTCGAATCGGAACTTTTCGGCCACGTGCGCGGCGCGTTCTCGGGCGCGGTGCGCGACCGGCGCGGCATGTTCGCCCTCGCGCACGGCGGCACGCTGTTTCTCGACGAGATCGGTGAGCTGCCGCTGGATGTGCAGGCGCGGCTGCTGCGTGTGCTCGACGATCGGCGCGTGCGTCCCGTGGGCGGCGAAACGCCGGTGGCCTGCGACGTGCGCGTGGTGGCGGCGACGCACCGCGATCTCGAACGCTTCGTGCGCGAGGGGCGGTTTCGCGAAGACCTGTGGTACCGGCTCAACATGGTGCCGCTGACGCTGCCGCCGCTGCGTGAACGGCTGAGCGACCTCGACGCGCTGGCGGCACATCTGATGGCCCGCGAGGCCGCCGCGCAGGGCCGCGCCGCGCCGACGCTGCTTCCCGAGACGCTCGAAGCGCTTCGCCGTCACGACTGGCCGGGCAACGTGCGCGAGCTGGCGGCGGTGTTGGCGCGCGCGATCATCCTCGCGGGCGAGGGGCCGGTCGAGCCGGGGCACGTGATGCTCTCGCCGCTGCGGCGAGACGCCGCCATCGCGATGACGCTGGAAGAGGTCGAGCGCGAAGCGGTCCGCGCGGCGCTCGCCGAAGCGCCAAGCCGGGATGCCGCCGCGAAACGCCTGGGCATCGCGCCGTCGACGCTCTACGAAAAGATCAAGAAATACGAATTGAAATAGATCGGGTGGAAGCGACTCTACCGCTCGCGCATTTCGGTCCCTCAGCGTGTCGGACCGCCGCCCAAAACCAGCACCATGCCGAGCGCGAGAAGCCCCATGCCGATGTACTGGTGATAGTGAAGCGTCTCTCGCAGAAGGAACTTTGACACGAGCACGACGCAGATGACGCCGGAGAACAGGTGGAACGCCGCCATTTGCGCGCCGGAGTACGTCCCGTAACCGAGGCGCGTCGCGAAAACGTTGAGAATGTACTCGGGCAACACGATCATCCAGCTCAATGCGAGAGCGACGAGAAACCCGCGTTCGCGGATGCGCAGATGGCCGAGCCATGCCGTCGCCATGAACGCGCCCGACAGGAAGATCATGATGGGAACGGCGATCGTTCTCATGGTCCGGTGATTCCTCGGTTCGAATTCTGATGGGCGGGTTTCAGACGTCTCGAAAGCGCCAGAAGCCGATCAGGAACACCGCGAACGCGACGAACCAGCCGACGAAGAATCCCCATGGCAGTTCCCAAGAGACGATGAGTTCCAGAAAGAACGCCCATCCGACGAATGACATAATACCGGTATACCAATCGAAGAATCGGCGGCCCTTTTTTCGTTTCGCGAGGATCTCGTCCGACATCGTCACCTCCCGCGCCATTTCACGGCTCCAACCTAACATCGCCGGTTGCCGCGCGACAAGTCGAACTCCAAACGGCTTTTTTGCCGCGCCGCCATCTGGATTGTCCTTTGCGTCGGGACTATGATCCTCCACGGTTTGGAGGGAGACCCATGCGGATTTCTTGCTTGACTCTGATAGCGCTGGTTGCGTTCGCCGGATTCGGCCTCGCCGGATGCGGTTGCGGCGACGACGACGATGATGACGGCGGCGGCTCGGACGACGACCTGACCGATGACGACGCGACGGATGACGACGCGGATGACGATTCGGCCGATGACGACGTCGACGATGATACGGGCGACGACGACACGGCGGACGATGACACAGCGGACGATGATACCGCCGATGACGATACTGCGGACGACGACACGGCGGACGACGACACGGCTGATGACGACACGGCTGATGACGACACGGCTGATGACGACACGGCTGATGACGACACGGCTGATGACGACACCGCCGATGACGATACGGGCGACGACGACACCGTGGCCGACGACTGCTCGGTGCCGCTCGAAGACCCCATCGACGCGGGTTCGCATACGGCAACCCTCTACGAATACGGCGACGAGACCGACCCCGACGCGCGCACCACGCCCGTCGGCGCGTATTTCTGGTTCGCCGACCCCTATGTGACCATCGTCCGCGGCATCAGGATGAGCGCGGTGCCCCTGCACGGCCTGGGACATATTCCCGACGGCGCGGGCCCGTTTCCGCTCGTGCTCATCGTGCACGGCAATCACTCGGCGTCGGAACTGTCGTACCCCGGTTATCAGTACCTCACCGAGCATCTGGCTACGCACGGCATGATCGCGATCTCCGTCGAGGAGGACTTCCTGAACGGCGGCGTGAGCGGCGAGATGGACGCGCGCGGCATCGTGCTGCTGCGTCACCTGCAACTGTTCCGCGAATGGAACGCCGATTCGGACCACCCGCTTTTCGGCAAGATCGACATGAACAAGATCGGGCTCGCGGGCCATTCCCGCGGCGGCGAAGCGGTCACCGTGGCGTGGCAGTTCAACACCACCAAGCACAACGCGGGCGATCCGCTGCACAACTTCAACTTCAACATCCGGTCGCTTTTCGCCATCGCGCCGGTGGACGGTCAGATCGGCCTGTTCAACGACATCGTGCCGCGCGACGTGGACTACTTCATCATGCACGGCAGCCACGACGGCGACGTGTCCGATTTCCAGGGCCACCAATGTTACGACCGCGCGCTGCCCGTGGACGAGGCGACGACGGGCGAAAAGGGGCTGCTGTTCGTGCAGGGCGCGAATCACGGCCAGTGGAACACCGTGTGGGCGCCGGCGGGAGATCCGTCGCCGCCGGGCGACGTGTCCGTTCCGCTGATTTCCGCACAGGATCAACAGGACGTCGGCCAGATTTTCATGACGGCGTGGTTCCGCTGGACGCTGCTGGGCCGGGGCTGCTATCGCCACATGGCGGCGGGCGAGGTCGAGTTTCCCTCGTTCCCGTCGAGCGCGCCGCTGAATCGCCAGTATCAAAACGCCGAACGCGTCTTCCTCGACCACTATCAGGAGGACACGAGCCTCGCGACGGGCTCGTACGCGGGCGTGACCAACGCCAATCAGGACTTCGACGCCATCGCCGAGCAGGTCATGTCGTGGGGCACTCCCGGCAATTTTCCCGGCTCCACCCGCGGCCTCGTGTTCGCGTGGGATGGCGGCGGCAAGTACACCGTGACGCTGCCGACGATCACCGACCCCGCCGTGGACGAGATGGATATGCTCGCCCTGCGTGCCGGTCAGGTGAACGAGGCGGTGGACGATTACAACACGCTCGGCGAGTCGCGCGACTTTTCGGTGAGCGTGGTGGTGGACAGCGTCGAGAGCGACCCGGTGCTCGCGAGCGAATATCGCGACCTGATTTCGCAGGCACGGGTCGAGATGCAGTTCTGGGGCGACATCTCGATGTCGGTGCAGGACACGGTGCGCATCCCGCTGGCCGATTTCAACGGCGGCTCGGATCTGCTGCCGTCGGAAATCGAGTCGATCATCTTCGAGTTCGATCAGGACGCCACCGGCGCCATGGGTCTCGACGAGATCCAGTTCACGAAAGATTGAGGGGGCGGACATGCGCAGCTTCATCGTCATCATGATCGCGACCGCCCTGGCGCTGTCGGCCTCGTTCGCGTCGGCCAAGACCTTCGCGGCGCCCGAGTTCACGTCGGTGGACGTGGCCCTCGTCAAACTGCCCTTCGCCGTCGAACGCCCGGCCGGGCCTGCCGGCGGATCAAAATCGTACACGCACGGCTATCTCGTGCGTCTGCATGGGACGCACTTCCCCGCGACCGCCGTGGTTTGGCAGCTCTGGTTCGGCGACACGCGCATCGAGGAATACGGCTCGTTCGACGGCGGCGCGTATTTCGTGGTGTACGAACGGGCCGAGCTCGACGCGCTCGCTGGCAAACCGATTCGTGTCTCGATTCGCGCGGGCGAGTTTCACCCGTCGCCGGCGAAGCTCGTCGTTTCGGGCGTGGAGGGCGCGGCGTTGCCGTTTGACGAGGCATTGCGACGCAAGTGAGGACACGCATTCCTCGGATCCGGTCCTCGCGGCGCGGGCAAACGCATGATGGTCGCCTCATCCCGCGGCTTGCGTGAAATGGTCGCGTCGTGAAACCCTTGCGGGAGTGCGTGATGCGCGGTGTTTGGACATCGGCGATCTGGGCGATGGTTCTAGCCGTGACGCTGGCGGCATCGGCCGCTTCGTGTGGTGACGACGACGACGCCACCACGCTGCAAGGAGGATCGGGCGACGACGACGATGACGACGCGGGCGGCATCCCCGACGACGACGCGACCGACGACGACGCGACCGACGACGACACCGTCGATGACGATGCGGACGACGATGACGACGACACAACCGATCCGACGCAGGTCACCGTCCAGTCCAGCGTCTTTTTCATGGGCTGCGAACCCGAGGATTCGTCGTGCGCCGACGACGAGAAACCCCGGCACGAGGTCTTCGTCTTCGAGTTCGTCATCGACGTGAACGAGGTGACGAACGCGGACTTTCTGACGTTCCTTCTGGTCGAGAATCCCGAAAACGACTGTGATGGGTTCACGTGCGTCGGATCGGCGCACGACGGCGGCGATCCGTATCAGGGCCTGTATCTCGACGGCGAGGAATGGGCGATCGACGCGGGTTACGAAGATCGGCCCGCGGTCGGCGTGAGCTGGTACGGGGCGAACGCGTACTGCGTTGCCCAGAGCCGCCGTTTGCCGACCGAGGCCGAATGGGAGAAGGCGGCCAAGGGCGGATTCGAGCACAGAATCTTTCCCTGGAGCGACACGTTCGAGTCGAACGCGCTCAATTACCTGTCGAACGGCGATCCATTCGAGGCGGGTTCCGCGCCGCGCACCACTCCGGTCGGATATTTCAACGGGGAGGAGCACGACGGCTATCAAACGACCGACGGACGCAGTCCCTACGGCCTTCACGACATGCTGGGGAACGCGGCGGAATGGGTCGGCGATTATTACGGCCCTGAATACTACAACGACACGCCCGACGGCGGCTGGCAGAATCCGACCGGGCCAGATTCCGGCGCCGAGAAGGTGATTCGCGGTTCGGCGTGGACGTCGGTGGACGAGACCATCACCCGCAGCACGCGGCGCGACCATTTCGCGCCCGAATCGCCGGGCATCTCGGCTTTCGGATTCCGATGCGTGCACAATCCGTGACGACCGTCCCCGCGTGACTCCCATTCTCTTCACCATCGCCGCCAGCCTGTGCTGGGGCACGGGCACCGTCCTGCAAAAGCACGGGATGGCGACCGCGTTCCCCCACATCGCGCTGCGCGACGTCTTTCGCCGCATCGGCGAGATCCTCCGCGCCCTCGTCGCCAATCGCCTCTGGTTGGTGGGTCTGGCGATCATGCTCACGGGCAACGCCTGCTTCGCCATGGCGCTGGGATCGGGCGATATCGCGCTCGTTCAGCCGCTCACGAACGTCACGAGCGTGGTGGCGCTCGCGTGCGGGGTGATCTTTCTGCGCGAGCGCGTGCGCGGCGCCGAGGTCGCCGGCATCGCCCTCATCCTCGCCGGCGTCGTCGTCGTCACGGCCTTCGCCGGAGCGCCGTCGTCCCACATGCCCTCGACCGCCGGGCTCGCCGCCTTCGCGCTCGGGACGGTCGTGGCCGCAAGCGCCGCCGTGGCACTGCGGCGCGCGGGCGCGTCCGCCGAGTTCTCCCTTTCGGTCGCGTCGGGTATCGTTTTCGGCCTCGGCAACCTGATGGGAAAACTGCTCACCCAGCGCGCGGTGGCGGAGGCGGGCGAGCCCTTCAGCCTCGTGCGCGCGGACATCCTGATTTCCCTCCTCACCGATTTCCCGGTCTTCCTCGTCATCGCCGCGACCGCGGTGGGCGGCGTGTTCCAGCACACCGCCTACGCGCACGGTCGCGCGGGCGTGGTCACGCCCCTCGTCACGATCATGTCCAACATGATTCCGCTGGCGGCGGCGGTCACGATCTTCGGAGAGACAGTGCGTATCGAGCAGTTCGCGGGGGTCGGCGGCATCTTCGCGGGCACGTTCGTGCTCGCGCGGGCCTCTCGGTCGGCGTAATCAGCCGTCGCCGATTTCCTCGTCGATCGCGCGCAAATACGCCTCGACCGTTTCGGGGGCGAGCGCGCCCGCGTCGAATCCGCACGAGACCGTGAGCGTGCCGCGGTAACCGGAAACGCCCAGCACCTGTACCAGCGCATCGCCACGCGGGACCATCATCTCGGCCTCCGTCGGCGCGAGGCCGTCGAATTGAGGCACCGGCGCGAATTCCCCCATGTTCGTCAAAGCGACGGGCGAGTTGCCGCTCGTCCACAACCACACGAGCATTTTTCGCGTGATTCGGGAATACACGCCGTGCGGCGAGCCGAGCGTGCTCAGATAGCCGCCGAGCAGGAACGGGCGGCCGATGTGGTTTTCTTTCGCGTGATCGACCTGCCTTTTCACCTCGCGGATCGTGTCGGCGAGCGTCGCGCCCACGTCACGGCCCAGGTGCACCCAGTAAAACGAGCTGAGATTGCACGGCGCGCCCGCACGTTTGCCGGGCAGATAGCGTCGCAAGTCCACGGTGCCGAGCAGCCGGTACGCCGCATCGGGTGCGGGGTTCGGAACGAGCTTTGCGAGGGCGCGCAGCGCAGCCGCGACGAGCACGTCGTTGAGCGTCGCACGCATCGGCGCTCCCGCCCGACGCATCGCCTCCACGCGCGACTCGTCGAGGCGCAGTAATCGATAGGCCGCGTCGCCGTTGCCGTCGCCCGCGCGCGGCAAACGCACGCTGCGAAAGGGTCGGACGCTGGCGCGCATCTCGATGGTGTAGCGCCTGAGCACCGCGAGGAATCCGCGCCACCCGATTCCGCGGTAAACTTGACGCAACTTGCGCGAGCCGGTGTTCACCGCCGGAACGTGCCGGGGATCGAGCGCGAGGGCGGAGTAGATCTCGGCAACGCGCAGCGCGAGTTCGCGCGAGCCGCCCGCGTCGACTACGACGTGGCCGCTCTTGAGCACGAGGCGGTCTCCGCCCGGTGCGCGGACGATCAACGCGGAGATTTGCGGATTCGCGAGTTCGTCGCGGTCGCCGATCCAATAGTCGTGTTCGATCGCGTCGGCCTCGGCCTCGTCGCGGGCGTCTTTCGTCACGACCCACGGATACGCGTCGAGCTCGGCGGGCGCGAAACGCCGCCAGTATGGAAACGCGAAACTCGGCACGAGCCGCGCGCCGACGACCGGTTCAGCGTCGGCCAGCAGACGCAGCGCGCGAGCGAGGCGATCCGCGTCGATGCGCGCATCGAATCGGTATCGGATGTGAATGTGCGGCATGGTCAAACGGCGCAGCACGTGGTTGCCGACGTCGCCGTAGTAAGCCGGAATTTTGTCGTGGATGGCGGGCCGGCTCGCGGTCACAGGAGTTTCCAGATCACTTCTTTCATGATCTCGGTGGTGCCGCCGCCGATCGCCAGAATTCGCGCGTCGCGATAGAGCCGCTCGACACCGAACTCCGTCGCGTAGCCGTAACCGCCGAGAATCTGGATCGCCTCGCGGCAGACGTATTCCGCCGTTTCGGCGGCGAAATTCTTGGCCATCGAGACCTCTTTCACGGCGTATTCGCCGTCGCGCAGCCGCGCGGCGAGCCGGTAGTTGTATTCGCGCGAAATCTCGACGCGCGTCGCCATGTCCACCAGCTTGTGCCGCGTGACCTGAAATCCCGCGATCGACCGCCCGAACGCCTCGCGCTCGTCGGCGTAGCGCCGCGCGCGTCGATAGGCGAGGTCGGCGATGGCGTGACCCATGACGGCGAGCGCCAGACGCTCGTTCTGGAAGTTGCGCATGATGCCGATGAACCCCGCGCCCTCGCCGCCGAGCAGATTTTCGGCGGGTACGCGGCAGTCCTCGAAGACGAGCTCGGCGGTGTCCGACGCGCACCAACCCATCTTGTCGATCTTGCGCGACACCCGAAAACCCGGCGTGCCGCGCTCGACGACGATCAGGCTCACGCCCGCGTGGCCGGGCTCGCCGGTGCGGACCGCGACCGTCACGAGGTCGGCGCGCGTGCCGCTCGTGATAAAGGTCTTGGAGCCGCTCAGCACGTAGTGATCGCCGTCGCGCACGGCGCGCGTGGAAAGCCCCGCGACGTCTGAACCCGCACCCGGCTCGGTGATCGCGAGGGATGCGATTTTTTCGCCCGCGAGCACCGGCGGCACGAACCGCTGCTGCTGTTCGGGCGTGCCGAGCGTCAGGATGGGCGGAATCGCGATCGCGTGGCTGCCGAGTCCGGCCACGACGCCCATCGAACCCGCGTTCATCAGCTCTTCGGTGAACACGATCATGTGGAATGGATCGCCGGGCGTGCCGCCAAGTTCCTCGGGATACCCGATCCCCAGAAATCCGGCCGCCGCCGCCTTGCGATACAACTCGCGGTCGAAGATCCCCTCGGACTCCCACGTCTCGACGCGCGGCGCGACCTCGCGCTCGGTGAACGTCCGCGCACTGGCGCGCAGCAGGTCGTGCGTCTCGTCGAAATACGACTTCAACCAATTCCTCCGCGAAGTTCCCGGACGCGCTCGGTGGACGCCCGGATCATTCCCCATTCCGGCCTTGTCGTCCACCGCCGGATCTTAAACGCCTTCGAGCGAGCCCCAAGAAAAAGGGCGCCCCAATCGGGACGCCCTCTGGAATTGGGACTGATTCGGGGTCAGTCGACTTCGTACGCGCCGATGTCCCACGCGCCGTTGACGGGACGCGGCGATCCGTCCATGTCGTACCAAGCCCAGAACTGATCCGCGGGGGTCAGGTACGGCATGGGGTTGATCCCCGCGTCGATCAGCGCGCTGCCGGCCTGCGGGTGGAAATCGTCCGCTCCCACGAAGTCGGGGTCCTCGTTCAGGTTGCCGCCCGCCTCGGCGCAACTGTCGAAGTCGCACGCGTTCACGTCATCGATGTCGGTCAGGGAATTGGTGCCGTCATCAACAAGTGCGTCGACGCTGCCGTCGAGGTTGTTGCCGACGAACACGACTTTGCGGAACGGCGCGCCTGAGGGAAGAAACGCCACGTAAGAGTCGCCGGCCGACGGTCCTGACCCGAAGTGATTGTTGAAAACGAGCGGATCCTGGAGTTCCGCGCCGCTCAACGTCAGATTGAGCGCCGCGCGCGTGGTGTCGCCGCCGCCCGCGACCGCCACATTCTGTCCGATCACCGCATCGATTCCCATGCAGTAGATCGCGAAGTTCGTCCCCGGCGTATCGCCCGTGGTGATGACGTTGTTCGTGACAACGGACCGCACGCCCGGTAAGCCGGCGCTCAGGAGCAATCCGACGTTCAGGGAACTGCCCGCGTCGCCGGTGGAAATCCGTGCGCCGTCGACGACCACCTCGGATCCCATCAGGTTCATCCCGCCGCTCGTTCCGGTCGGCGTGTCGTCGAGGGCTACCGAGCCGCCGAGCCACTGTATTCGCGACATGATGGCGTAGACGCCGAATCCGGACGTCACCGCGTCGCCGATCTCCAGGGTCGTATCGACCACCGAAAACCACGACGTGTTGATCAACGCACCAACCGCTTCGTCGGCGTCTCCGACGGAGATCGAGGAATTCGAGACGGTGCCGCTCGATGTCGTCATGTAGAGCGCATAGGCGGCGTCCGTATCCGATCCGCCGAGCGAAATCTGCGAGTCGGTGATCGAGATGTCCGCGTACAGGGCGAAAACGCCGTAGGTGGACGTGTCGGTCGACTTGCCCACGTCGATCGTCGTGCGATGGATGTCGAGCGACATGCCCTGCGCAAAGAGAATTCCGTATTTGGAGCCGGCGCCGTCGGGCACCGTGATCTTCGAATCGACGATGGCGACCTTCGCCCTGACGGGACAGGAGAGGCCGTAGGAGGCGCCGCCGGATGCTCCCTCCAGCGTCATGCCGTGGATGAGAATCGAGCCGCCCGGGGCGACCAGCAGGGGCTGCGTCGCCGTGTCGGGTTCGAGCACCGTGGGAGCCTTGACGTCACGGGTCCACGTGCCGGGATCGTAACCGCCGTAAAAGTTGACCACGCCGTCCGCGGGAAGCTCCGCGTCCTCGGAGTACGTTCCCTCGGCGATATAAACGTTCGGCTTGGCGTCGTCCGCCGCCGCTTCGTCCATGCCTTTTTGAATCGTCGCGAAGGGATCGTCTTTCGTTCCGTCGTTGCCGTCGTCTCCGCCCGCGCCGTCGACGAAAAATCCGGCATCTTCATCGGCGAGGGCGTCGGCCTCGTCGCAGTCCTGATCGATGCCGTCGTCGGGGAAATCGACCGCGCCGGGATAGACCGTCACGTCCTCGTCGTCGCAGTCGTCGGCCTCCGTCATGTACTCGGGGGGCAGCGTGCCGCCGGTGCACAGATCGACGCCCGTGCCCGCGTAACCATCGCCGTCGGCGTCGACGAATCCCGTGACGATCGCGAACGCATTCGCATCGTTGTCGTTGCAGTCCGAGCCCGCCTCGCAGTTTTCGCCGTAGGTGTCGCCGTCGTTGTCCTCGCACTGCGGCGTGGCGTCGTCGTCGGCGTCGTCGTCGGCGTCGTCGTCGGCATCGTCGTCGGCGTCGTCGTCGGCATCGTCGTCGGCATCGTCGTCCGAATCGTCATCCGCGTCGTCGTCGCCGGAATCGTCGTCGGACGGCGATCCCGAGTCGTCGTCGTCATCGTCGTCGCCGCATCCGCAGCCCACGACCGATGCCGCCGCGAGGGCGAGCATCAGGATCAAGAACCACCCTTTCATCCATCCCATGGCCAATGACCTCCGCGTGAGAGAGTAACCGTCGCAAAGATGTTGCGAGCGGTGTTATTGTACTCCAAGTCACCGAAGGTCAAGCATAATTCATATGATAGCTGTCATATTCGACCGTTGTCCGACCGAGCCCAGTCCGTGGATCCACCGGAAAAGGGGATTTCCGAGGAGTCACCTCGGAGATCCCCCTTCCGCGCAACCCGGCTTGCGGGTGTCCGCTCGGACAGTCGCCGCAAGCGATGACTTCAGACTTACCGCGCGACTCCGCCGAGCGTCTCCTTGAGCATGCCCAGCAGTTCGACAATCTCTTCCAATTCCGGATCGTCGAGCGTTTCGGCCGCGGCGGCGACTTTTTCCCGAGCCGCTTCGCAGATCGCAATCGCATCCTCCGGTTCGTCCTTCGACGCCACGTCGATCCGCTTGAGCGCTTCGGCGTACGTGACGATCGCATCGCCCTTGAGCAGTTGATTCGCCGAGGCCGCGAGGAGTCCTTCGATCGTGAACGTCCCCTCCTCCGATTTCTCGACCAGCGAGAAGGGATCGGTGAACGTGGCGCCGAACTCGATCTCGTCCGTTCCGTTCACCAACTCTTCATCGCAGGCGACGAGATATTGGTGGTAGATCATGGCGTCGTTGGGACCCAGATGCTGCGGCTCGACCTCATCCGGGTTTTCCGAATATTCCTCGCCGTGGAATTCGTGCATGAGCAGATACCACGGCAGCGTCATCCGGGCGCGCACATCGAGCGCCGCAACGTCCATGTTCTCATCGAATCGCGCGCCGAACGGCAGGCCGGCTCCGTCGTCGGAATCGATGAAGACGTACGCGCCCTTGCCCGCGTCCGTCACCTCGTCCATGAGCGTGTCGTAGAATATGAAACAGCCCTCAGATTCCTGACAACTTCAGACATCTCATTCGCCCTCCGCCGTCTCGCGCCTGCGATGGAATCGATCCGGATAGGTATAAAAGACGGGCGCGACATCTCGCGTGACAAGCACGGAGAACGCGAGGTCGACGACGAAGGCCAAGCAGAACGGTCGACAAGTCCGGTGCTTCCACCGACTGCGGGAACGGGATTAGAATGGCGGTGTCAATCTCGCCGGACTCGAAACATGGAACGCGGTGCGGCGCGTGGGGAGCGGTTTTGGTTCAGGCCGTGAGAAAAGACGATCCGGACGCCTCGACGTCCAATACCATCGCTTCGCCGAAGCGATTTTCCCGAATCTTACGCGGCACGTATCATCACTATTCCGCCATCCTTCGACCGCCGTTCGGATTCATCGTCCGGTGGATCTGCCGGTTCCTCTTCGCGGCGTGGCGGCTCTCCGACACCGACGCGCAGATCATCCGCGACGCGGTGAAGCGCGGCCCGGTGCTCTATGTTTCGCGCGACAAGAGCCGGCTCGAATACCTCGCCCTCGCGTGGTCGCTCGCCCGTCAGGATCTGCCGCCGCCGCAGTTCGCGCATTACGTCTCCATGTACCCGTTTCTTCAGCTCGGTCCGTCGTTGCGCCGTCTGTTCGCCGTGATCGCGCACTGGCTCGAATTTCGTTCCTATCCGAATCCCTATCGTAACGGCTACCTCGAGGACCTGTTGGCGGTCCAGACGCCGAGTCTTCTGTGCGTCGCGCAGTTCGAGTCGATGCCCCGGCGTTTTTCGCGCGACGGAACGGACACGCTCGCCGAGATCCTGCGCGTTTCGCGCGACCTGATGCGCCCCGTCCAGGTGGTGCCGATCGCCGTCATTTACGGGCGCGCGCCGGACCAGTCCACCGAGTCGCTCCTCGATCTGCTCTTCGGGCCCACGTCGAATCCGGGCGCGCTGCGTCGCCTGTGGCTCTCCGTGAGATATCGGCGCAGCACTTCTTTGCGCGTCGGCGAGGTCGAATCGCTGGAAACGATGGCCGCGCGCGTGACACGCCGGGGCGTCCCCGCCGCCGCCCTCGCCGCCGCCCTCGCCGCCGACGAGCTCGCGTACCACCTTCGCCGCGAACTCATTGCGCGCCTCGACGACGAGCGCCGCGTGGTGCTGGGCCCGATCCGCAAATCGCGCCCCGAAATCGTCGAGGCGGCGCTGCACAACGCGGGACTCGTGTCGTTCCTGCAGGAGTACTGCAAGGCGACGAACCAGAGCTACGTCGAGACGCGCAAACGCGCGAAGCGCTATCTGGAAGAGATGGCGGCCGACTACGACCCCGGCGTGGTCGCCATCATATCGGGGCTGCTGCGCACCTGGCTGCGGCGGAGGCAGGGCGAGCTGGTCGTCGACAAGGACGGACTGGAAAAGGTCCGTAAAACGATCCGCCAGATGCCGATCGTCTACGTACCCTGCCACAAGAGCCACCTCGACTACCTGCTCGTCAGTTACGTGCTCTACAAGCACCGGCTCTCGCTGCCTCGCATTCTCTCGGGCATCAACCTCGATTTCTGGCCGGTCGGCGGATTCTTCCGCAGCAGCGGCGCGTTTTTCCTGCGCCGCGTCTTCAAGGGCAAACGCGTCTATTCCACGTGCGTCGCGGTGTATATCGAAACGTTGCTGCGCGAGCGGCTCAATCTGGAGTTCTTTATCGAAGGCGGGCGCAGCCGAGTGGGCAAGGTCATTCCGCCCAAGCTCGGCTTCATCTCGATCCTGCTCGATGCGTTCCGCAAGAGCGGCCTTCACGACCTGAGCTTCGTCCCCGTTCTAATCGATTACGAGCGGGTCTTCGAGGAGAAGACCTACCTCGACGAAGCGGGCGGCCGCGACGACAAGGGCAACAAGGTCCGCACGGTGGTCGAGAATCGCAAGATGGTGAAACGGCGTATCGGCGAGGTCGTGCTCGAATTCGACGATCCCCTCTCGATGCGCGACTTGATTCACCGTTCGGGATTCGACGCCATCCCGCCCGACCGGGCCGGGCAGATGGCGCTTGCGTCGAACATTGCCTACGAGGTGACGTGGCGCATCAATCGTCGCGCCAAGGCGCGCCCTTACGCGCTGCTTGCCACCGCGCTGCTCTCGTCTCCCAAGCGCGGCGCCCTGCTCGCGACGCTCGTCGATCAGGTGGAGCTGCTGCAGGAGTGCATCGTCAGCCGTGGAGGCGAACTGCATGACGGCGAGCGCACGGGGTCGGAGTGGATTCGCGGCGTCATCGACCGCGCCGCGCGGGACAAGGTCGTCCGAATCGAAAACGACGACGCCGACGATCCCGACGAGACGATCGTGATGGTCGATGAGGAGCAGCGGCTGCCGCTCACGCTGCACCGCAACTCGGTCATCCACCAGTATCAGGACGTGGCGATCGCCGCGGCGGCGTTCCTCGGCGCGGACGGGCCCGCACCGGCCGACCAACTGTTCGGCACGTTCGTCTTCATCCGGTCGGTGCTGGCCGGCGAACTCATCTACGGACCGCGCGCGACGCACGACGAAGCCCACGAGCGGCCGCGATTCGTCGAAGCCCTCGAGTATTTCACCGGCAAGGGATTCGTCGCCGAGTCGGATCGCGGCCTCATCCTGTCCGCCGCCGGACGCCAGGCCGCGTGGCTTTTCGCGAGCACGATCCACTGCTATCTCGAAAGCTACTACGTCGTGGCGTCGACGATGTGGAAGCATCGTGAGTCTTCGTACGCGGACAAGGACTGGCTGAAGCGGATGATGAAACGCGGGCGCGTGCTCGCGGGCATCGGCGAAATCGCCTATCCCGAGGCTGTCCATCGCACGCACTTCGAGACGGCGCTGCGCCGCTTCGTCGCGATGGGCCTCGCGCGGCAGGAAGAACACGTCGGCGAGAAGTCGCGCGTCACCCGCAAGGTGATGGCGCAGGACTTCCCGGCCCTCGAATCGACGCTCGACCGCCTGAAGGTACACGTCGGACGGCTCTAGGTCACTCGGCGGGCGGCTGCTCGGGTTCTTTCGCCTCGGCGGCGAGCCAGCAATCGGGGTACTTCTCCAGAACGATCCGGAAGGTTTCCTTCACCGCCGCGGCTTGGCCGAGCGCGCGCTGGTGATGAATCTTGTCGCCGAGAATCTGGCAGCAGACGCCCGGGTCCTGACATCGGCCGAACGCGCGTTCCAGGTGCACGAGCGCCTGCGCCGAGTTGTTCCGCTGCTTCTCGACCTCGGCGAGGCCGAGATCGCACTGCACCTGCACGTCGTCGCGATCCGCGAATTCCTTGGCGAGGGCGTTGTAGATGTCCCGCGCCGCGTTCGCCTTGCCCGCCCGCGACTCGGACTGCGCGAGCGCGAACGCCGCCTGCGTGCGCACGTTCGGATCGGGGGCGTTTTTGCGGATGTCGTCGAGCACGGGGCGGGCGTCGTCGGGATTCGTCTCGAATGCGAGAATCTGCCCGCGGGCGAGCCGCGCACCCCAGTACGACGGGTCGTCGCCGACCTTCTTCGCGGTCTCCTCGTATCGCTCGAAGATCGTGGACAGCACGGCGCGCACCTTCGCGTCGGATGTGTCGAGCGAGGCGAGGTTCATCGCCGACGGCGGCAGACGTTCGGGCAATGGCTCCGAAGCGATCTTACCGAGCGTCGCCAGCAGTCCGGTCTGGTCCGCCTGTAGCTGATATAGTCCCGCCGCCATGATTCGCGCCGCGAGCACCAGCGCCGGGTCGGGTTTCACCGCGTCTTCCATGCGCTTCGCCGTCGCGATCGCGCCCGGCCCGTCCTTCGCGTCCATGCGCGCCTGCGCCATGCGCTCCCACGCACTCTGGCGCACATCGGGCGGATAAGACGGTCCGGCGAGTTCCTCCCATGCGCGGTTCGCCTCGTCCTTCGCGCCGCTTTGCCACTGGTACTGCGCGAGATTGAGGCGGTGATAAGCCTTCGACGTGGCATCCGGCGTGATCGCGATGACGCGGCGGCATTCGTCGATCGCCTCGCCGAGCCGACCGAGCGCCGCGAGCACGTTCACCCGCGTGCCGCGCAGCCACTCTTCGTATGACGGCGGCATCGGCTTTGCGAGAACGGCGTCGAGTTCTTCGAGAGCCTTGGCGTTCTCGCCGCGCTGCTGCCTCATTCCCGCACGATGCGCCTGCGCCTCGAGCCAGCCTTCGCTATAGGGCGTCGCGACCGCGAGCGATTCGTCGAGCCGCGCCGCCGCCGCGTCGAACCGGTTCATTTCGAGATACACCGCGGCGAGCGCGTTGAGCACTCGCGAGCGCGCCTCGGGCGTCGTGACTTCACCGAGCGCTTCGAGCAGCTTTTTCTCGGCGCCGGTCTTGTCGCCGCGATTGCGAAGGGCCTGCGCGTCCTCGATCTTCGCCGAGAGCAAAAATTCCTTCTGCTCCGGGTATTCGCGCGCGATGGTCTCGATCGTGCGCGCGGCGTCGACCGCCCGCCCCGCGTTGCGATACGCGGCGAGCACGCCTTCGAGCAGCGTCAGGCGCTTGCCGGGATTCGCGGGCGGGATCTTCAGCAGATATTCGAAGTCCGCGATCGCATCCGCGCCGCGCGGACCGTAGATGAACGCCTGCGCGCGGGCGTAGCGGATCTCATAATCCACGCGCGGTTCGGTGCCGAGATTCGAGAGAACCACTTTCGCCACGCGGTCGATCGCGTCAAAGTCCTGCCGCGCGCCGAGCGTGCCCATGATTTCGCGCGCCACGTTGAGCTTCGGTTCCGATCCGCCGGGCAGCGCGAGCAGCCGCCCCACCGCCGCGTCGAGCCCGCCGGTCTTTCCCGCGCGCAGGTCGATCTGCGTCTCGAGGCCGATTCGCTCGTGGCGCTGATAGACCGGAAGCTGCGCCTCGTCGCCCATCGCCGCGAGCATGCGCCGCGCGCCGTCGTCGTCGCCCAGGTTTGCGTACACGGCCGCGAGCTGAAGCTTTTCCACCTCGCGCAATTCGCCGGGCTTCGCCGACAGGTCGTGCAAATCGGCGAGCGCGGTTTCTTTCAGCGGCGTGCCGTTCAGCGTGTTGATGCGCAGCAGAAGCAGGTCCTTCACACTCTGTCGGTCCTTCGCCATCCGTTCGCGTGCGAGATCGACCACGCGCGAGAGCGTCTCGTGGCGTTGCCGCTCGGCGAGCAGCCCCACCGATTCCTGCACGGCGTTCAGCTTCGCGTCGTCCTCGACTGTCGCGTCCATGACCTCGGCGATCGCCGAGAGAAACGCCTCGTCGTTGCCTCGCGCGATTTCGAGCTGCGCCCGCTGCGACATCGCGTCCCCCCGTTCGCGGGGCTGCAAGTCGTTGCGCGCCAGCAGCGCGTCGATCTGCGCGCCCGCCTCGTCGAAACGGCCCGCGCGAATCAGGATGCGCACGAGGTTGGTGCGTTCGCCGGGTCCCATCGACGCGACCATGCCGAGCAGGCGGTCGACCTCGGCCACCTCCGGCACGCGGCCCGGCTCGTCAAGGCGCGACTGCGCGCGCATGACGGACAGCTCCGCGACGGCCTCGGGCTGGTCGGCGAGATTCGCGAGGGCGAGATCGAAAAGACGGTCGGCGATGTCGCGCCGCCCGGTCGGCATGACCGCGTAGAGGATCGTCACGGCCGAGTGGCGTTTCATCTCCGGCTCGGCCTTCGTGGCGAACACGCGCCGCAGCATCTCTTCGAGTCCGTCGAAGCGGCCCGCGTCGCATTCGATCTGCGCCATGAACGTGACGGCCTCGAGCAGCAGGTTCGGCTCGGTCTTCTCGCCGGCGAGCAGCGTCGTCAAAACGTCCACGGCTTCCTTCGTTTTGCCGATCCGCTGATACGCGCGGGCGAGGCCGATGCGCGTCTCGGGAATCCGTTCAGCCTCTTCCGCAAGACGCACGACCAAATATTCCGTCAGACGCGAGACGCGGTCGGTCTGCTCGCGCGCGCCCGCGCGGTCGATTTCGCGATAGAGCTTCTCCGTACCCCACCAGAGCGGATCGAAGTGAACCCACGCCGCCGAGCCGACGATCGCGCCGATCGTCACCGCGAGCGCGATGCGCCCCGGCCCGGTGCCCGTCAGCCAGCGCCCCGCGCGGTGGAGCAGATACCGGCTGACGCGCGCGCCACCGCCTGCGAGCGCCGCCATCGTCGCCTCGTCAAGGCCGCTCACGTAACGGAAGTTCGCCTTGCGCACGACGCACTCGGCGATCACGCACTCGCGGAATTCGCCCGTGGTGAATTCGGTCTTCGTGAGATCGCAGCGCTCGATGCGCGCCCCGCTCCACTTCGAACCCGCGAGATCCGTCTCGGTGATCCGGCAGTCGGAGAACGAGACGGCTTCGAATTTCGCGGAGAGCAGATCGGCGTACAGGATCGTGCAGTCCGTAAATACCGCGCCGCTCACGACGAGCGACGGCGCGCGCCACGCCTCGATGTGCGCCCCCTCGAACCTTGTTGATTCCACGCGGCACTTCGACCAGTTCGACTCGAGCCACCGGCTGCCGGCGAAGCGCCCGCCGCGAAATGTCACGCCCGCGAAGGCGGTTTCCGTGAATCGCCCGCCGCGCTCATCCACCTCGGACCACTCGCCGTCGCGAATCGACGCGCGCGAAAAGTCGCATTCGGCAAGCGTCGCGTCGCGAAATTCGCATGCATCGAAGGTCGCCGACTTGAAGACCGCTCCCTCGGCGCGAACGTTCACGAATTTCGCGCCCACGAGCTTCGCGCCGGAGAAATCCGCGCCGGAAAGATCGGCCCCGGTGAAATCGACATTCGCGAGCCGCGCCTTGCGAAAGTCCGCGCCGCGCAGATCGCGCCCGGCGAAGCTCTCGCCGTCGATCTTCGCCTTCGCATACACGGCCTTCGGGCCTTTCGGCGCATCGCTCGTCATCAGTTCCCGTCCTTCGGTCGCGCCATTTCTTCAAAGCTTCGCGTCCGCGTCAAGCGCGCTTCGTTCGTTGACGGTACCCGAGGGCGTTTTTATACTCCGCTCCTCTTTTTGGCGGCGAAATTTTCCGAAACGACGAGGCGGCGATGAGCGGATACGACCATCGGGAGATCGAGGCGAAGTGGCAATGGCGCTGGCAGGAGGCGCGCGCGTTTTGCTGCGACATGGACCGCGCCGCAAAGCCCTTCTACAACCTCATGATGTTCCCCTACCCCTCCGCGGAAGGGCTGCACGTCGGCAACGTATACGCCTTCACGGGCAGCGACATCTTCGGGCGCTATCACCGCCTGAAGGGCTTCGATGTCTTCGAGCCGATGGGCTTCGACGCGTTCGGCATCCACTCCGAGAACTACGCTATCAAGACCGGCACGCATCCCGCGAAGCTGATTCCGGCCAACGTCCACAACTTTCGCGAGAACCAGCTCAAGCGACTCGGAGCGATGTTCGACTGGGAGCACGAGGTCGACACCACCGACCCCGATTACTACAAATGGACGCAGTGGATCTTCATCCAGCTCTTCAAGGCCGGGCTCGCGTACCAGAAGAGCGCGCCGGTGAACTGGTGCCCGTCGTGCGCCACGGTGCTCTCCGACGAGCAGGCCGAGGGCGGCTTGTGCGAACGCTGCGACTCCAAGGTCGAGACCCGCGAGATGAAGCAGTGGTTTTTCAGGATCTCGGCCTTCGCGCCGCGCCTGCTCGCGAATCTCGACTGGATCGACTGGTCGGACAAGACAAAGATCGCGCAACGCGAGTGGATCGGCGAGTCGGACGGAGCGCACATCGACTTCGCGCTCGATGGCGGCGACCAGATCCGCGTCTTCACCACGCGGCCCGACACGCTCTTCGGCGCGACTTATATGGTGCTCGCGCCGGAGCACGAGGCCGTCGGGCGCATCACCACTCCGGAGCAACGGGCCGCTGTCGACGCCTACGTGGCGCGCGCCCGCGCGATGACGAAATTCGAGCGGAGCGAGAGCAAGGCGAAGACGGGCGTGTTCACCGGCGCGTACGCCATCAATCCGGTCAACGACACGCGCATCCCCGTGTGGATCGCCGACTACGTGCTCACGGGCTACGGCACCGGGGCGATCATGGCCGTGCCGGCGCACGACACGCGCGACTTCGAGTTCGCCAAGGAATTCGGCCTGCCGATCATCGAGGTCATCACACCCGACGGCGAGCGCCACGACCTCGCCGAGGCGTACACGGGCGAGGGCACGATGATCCACTCGGGGCCCTTCGACGGCGTGAATTCGCTCGACGCCATCGCCGCGATCACGGACTACGTCGCGAATAAGGGCGCGGGCGAGGCAACGAAAACGTATCGCCTACGCGACTGGTGCATCAGCCGGCAGCGCTATTGGGGCCCGCCGATCCCGATGATCCACTGCGAAAAATGCGGCACCGTGCCGGTGCCGGACGCCGATCTGCCGGTGGTGCTGCCGGAAATGAGCGACATCACGCCCGACGGCTCGGGACTGTCGGTGCTCGCGCGAAACGCCGCGTTTGTGAACGTCGCTTGCCCGAGTTGCGGCGGCGCGGCGAAGCGCGACACCGACGTCAACGACAACTTCCTCGATTCGGCGTGGTACTTCTTCCGCTATCCGTCCACCGACTTCGCCGACCGCGCCTTCGACCGCGAGCGCACGAAACGCTGGCTGCCAGTGGACGCTTACATCGGCGGCAACGAGCACGCGGTGCTTCACCTCATGTACACGCGCTTCATCACCATGGCGCTGCACGACATGGGCCTGATCGATTTCGAAGAGCCATTCAAGAAATTCCGCGCGCACGGCCTGATCACCAAGGACGGCGCGAAGATGAGCAAGAGCAAGGGCAACGTCGTCAATCCCGACGCGTTTCTCGACGAGTTCGGCGCCGACGCGTTCCGCATGTACCTGATGTTTCTCGGGCCCTATCAGCAGGGCGGCGATTGGCGCGACGCCGGCATCATCGGCGTGCGTCGTTTCCTCTACCGCGTGTGGCGCTACGTCGCCGAGTCCGATCTCGCGCCCGGCCTGCCGGGGGATCGCGAACTCGTCGGCGCGATCCACCGCACGATTCGCAAGGTGACGCGCGATCTCGACGAGCTGTCTTACAACACCGCCATCGCGGCGATGATGGAACTGATGAACGAGCTGGAGCGCGCGCCGGCCTCGCGCGAGGCCGCCGACATCCTCGTGCGGCTCATCACGCCGTTTTCGCCGCACATCTCCGAGGAACTCTTTGAGCAACTCGGCGGCGAGGGCTTCGCGTCGCACGCGCCGTGGCCGACGTGGGACGAGTCGCTGTGCGAACGCGCGACCGTGACCATCGCCGTACAGGTGAACGGCAAGCTGCGCGGCACGATCGAGGCCGCGGTGGACGCCGACGCGGCGTCGATCATCGCGGCAGCAAAGGCCGTGGCCAACGTCGCCGAGCATCTGGCGGGCAAGACGATCGTGAAGGAGGTCGCCGTACCCGGCCGTCTCGTCAACTTCGTCGTGAAATGATGCGCGCCACGCCGCGAACGCGGTACGTTCCGACGATCGTCGTTCTGTCGATCCTCGTCGCAGTGATCGGGTGCGGGCGAAGGGTGGCGGAGCAAGGTCCGGCGTCGCCCGCCGTCGCCGCATCGCCTGCGCCGTCCGAGGCTGCATCAGCCGCAGCCCCCACCGAAAAACACCTCGTCATCTGCGGCACGGCCGAAGCGCCGCATTTCGGATCGGACACGGTGTATCGTCTGCGCGACGCCGGATTCTCCCGCGCCCTGGTCGCCGATACGAACCGCTACGCGGGTCTGACCCCCGACCTTTTCGTCGTGATCGCCGACGCGCTCGAGACGGCCGACGCGGCACCCGGCGCCGTCGCGAAGGCGAAGGAAGCCGGCATCGAGTGCTACGCGAAACCCGCGACGGCAAAACCCGCTCCCGGCGATGCGCCGACGGTGTTCCTCGGCGTTGGACAATTCATGTGGGGCTGCCTCGAACCGGGCGTCGGTTTCCGGCCCTACCCCGTTTGCCGCGAAAAGTTCGAAGACGGCGCAGCCGTGTTGCGCGCGGCGCAGGGCACGCAGGTCTGCACGTGGGCCAACGATCCGAATTGCCGAAGCGAAATCGAAAAGGGGCTCGAGCGCGTTCGCGCGACCGGCGTTCGCAAGGTGGTGTCGGAAGAGCCCTGCGGCGACTACGCCTCATTCGAAAACGCGGATGCGACGGGAATGGCCGCGACACCTGCGATGAAACGGATCGATCTGGACGACAAGGCTCTGGCGCCGGTTCGAAAGACACTCGAATCCAAATACGGCGCCAAGTTCCCCTCGCTGCGGCTGCGCAACGGCATCGACATCGACCTCGACGGCGACGGGCAGACCGAGCGCGTCCTCGATCTCATTGCGGGTTATCGCGCCACCGAGAATATCGACGAGCAGATTGCGGGGGACATCCTGCAGCACGTGGCGATCTGGAAGGACGGCAAGCCCGTCGCGGAGCTGTTCACGCAGTTCGCGCCGGCCAAGGTCGCACGCGAGGAATACTACGTCGGCCACATCTACGGCTCGCTGACCACGCTGGCCGATCTCGACGGCGACCGGCTCGTCGAGATGATCGTCGTCTCCGGCTATCACGAAGGCGAGGGCATCGAGGTGTACGTCTACCGCAAGGGCCGTCTGACGCGCCTCGTCTCGGAAGGCTGCGGCGCCTGACGTAAAACGGGCCGGTGCACCATGGCCCCGGCCCGTCGAATTCGATCACGATTTCGGTTTTAGGCTTCGACCTTCGATCCCGGCTGCTCGATCGGGTACACGCTGACCTGCTTGCGCTTCTTGTCCTTGCGCTCGAAGGTCACGAGGCCGTCCACCTTGGCGAAGAGCGTCCAGTCCTTGCCGACGCCGACGTTACGCCCGGGGTGAATCACCGTGCCGAGCTGCCGGATGATGATGGTGCCCGCGGAGATGAACTCGCCGCCGTAGGACTTCACGCCGTAGCGCCGTCCCGCCGAGTCGCGTCCGTTCCGCGAAGATCCGCCCGCTTTTTTGTGAGCCATGGTTTACCCCGAGTCCGTCAGCCCGCGATGCTCTTCACGCGGATCTTGGTGTAGTATTGGCGATGGCCGTTCTTCTTCTGGTAGCCCTTGCGTCGCTTGTATTTCACGACGTAGACCTTGGGCCGCCGTTCCTGCTCCAGAATCTCCGATTCGACCTTCGCGCCGTTCACGAACGGAGCGCCGATGCGGCACGCGTCATCCGAGCGCACCATCAGCACCTGGTCGAAATTCACGGTCTGGCCGACCTCGCCTTCGATCTTCTCGATCTTGAGCGTGTCGCCGACCTTGGCCTTGAACTGTTGCCCGCCCGTAACAAATACGGCGTACATGATCGTCTCCCTCGGCCTTTGTCTTCGGTCAAGCCCTCGCGCTTCGTCCGATCGTCGTCCGCGGTTGCGCCTCTCACACCCCTGCGGGCTCGTGCGCAAAACGACGCGTCCCCTCGACGCGGATGGGGCGCACCGTATACCCGTAAAGCCGAGAGACTGTCAAGTCGGATTTGGTCCGCGCGATCCGAGGATTTTCGCGCGTGGCGAAACCTGCCACGAAAGGTTTTCGCGTTGACGCCCCAATGTTCGCGGTGCTAGTGGTGAGACGATTCCGACGGGGGAGCGCGCAATGATCGACCCGAAATTCGTGGGGCGGACTTATGGGCCCGTCAAGTACGTGGTGGGGCTCGAAAAAATCCGCGAGTTCGCGAACGCCACCGGCGACCTGAACCCGGCCTACCTCGACGAGGAAGCCGCGGCCAAGGGACCGCTGGGCGGGATCGTCGCGCCGCCGATGTTCGCGGTGGTCTATCAGAAGGACATGATGGGCGCGGCGCTCTTCGACCGCGAGCTCGACCTGAACCTCGCCATGCTCGTCCACGGCGAGCAGGATTTTCGCTTCCACTTCCCCGCCCGGCCCGGCGACGTGGTCGTTTCGCTCGGGCGAATCTCGAACATCGAACGCAAGGACGACAAGGACATCATCTCGATCGAGGTGGAGTCGAAGGTCGGCGGGCGCCTACTCACGACCGGCACGTACACCTTCGTGGTGCGGGGGTAACGCATGAAACGCAAAGCCGTTGAGGTGAAAGCGGGCGATATATTCTGTGCGACGAGCGGTGTCGGGCGCTATCAGCCGATCTACTACGCGGGCGCGTCGGGCGACTTCAACCCGATCCACATCGACGCCGAGTTCGGCAAGATGGTGGGGCTCGGCGGCGCGATCCTGCAGGGCCTGTGCACGATGGCGTTCACCGCCAGAGCGCACACCGACTGGGCGGGGGACCCGACCGCGCTGCGCAGGCTGAAGGTGCGTTTCGCGAAACCGGTCTATCCCGAGGACGACATCACCACCGCCGCGACGATTGCGTCGGTCGAGGGAAACACCGTCACGACGCAGTTCGTTTCGAAGAACCAGAACGGCGTCGAAGTCATCACGCGGGCCGTCGCGGAATTCGAACTCGACTGAATCCCCGGCACGGTCGCCGATGCGCGTGACCTTCCCCGACCGCGCGCTCCGGGAACGCCCGGTCGCGCCGCGCGGGATACGAAGAGCATGAAGTTGGACTAGGCTGGCGCCGCGGTTTTCGACGCGAGATATGCATCGACGAGCACGAGGGCGACCATGGCCTCGGCGACCGGCACCACGCGCGGCGCGATGCACGGGTCGTGGCGGCCCTCGATGCGGATCTCGCGCTCCCGGCCTTCGGTGTCCACGGTGCGCTGTTCGCGCGAAATCGAACTCGTCGGCTTGACGGCGATGCGCGCGACGATCGGCGCGCCGTTGCTGATGCCGCCCTGGATTCCGCCCGCGTGGTTGGTCACAAATCCGTCCGTGCCCATGGCGTCGTTGCTCTCGCTGCCGCGCAAAAGCGCCGCGTCGAACCCGTCGCCGATCTCCACGCCCTTGATCGCGCCGATGCTCATGAGCCCGAACGCGAGGCGCGACTCGAGTTTTTCGTAGATGGGATCGCCCCACCCCACGGGCACGCCCTCGGCGATGACCTCGACCACCGCGCCCAGGCTGTCGCCCGCGGCCTTCGCGGCTTCGATCGCGACCGCCATCCGCGCCGCCGCGTCGCCATCCGCGCAGCGAACGGGGTTCTGCTCGATCGCGTTCGCATCGAAACTTTCGGCGAGGATGTCGGCGACGCGCGTCACGTGGCCCGTGATCTTCACACCCAGCGGCGCGAGAATCTGTTTGGCCACGGCGCCCGCCGCGACGCGCGCCGCGGTTTCGCGCCCGCTGCTGCGTCCCCCGCCTCGCGGATCGCGAATGCCGTATTTTTTGAACCACGTGTAATCGGCGTGGCCGGGGCGGAAGATCTCGGCGATGGACGAGTAATCCTTCGAGCGCTGGTCCTTGTTGAAGATCACGAGCGCGATCGGCGCGCCGGTGGTCTTGCCCTCGTACAGCCCGCTGAACACGTGGACGATGTCGTCCTCGGCGCGCTGCGTGGTGACGGCCGACTGCCCGGGCTTGCGACGGTCCATCTCGGCCTGCACCGCGTCGAGATCGAGCGCCACGAGCGGCGGCGCTCCGTCGATCACCACGCCGATCGCGTGGCCGTGACTCTCGCCGAAGGTCGTGATCCGAAAAATTCTGCCGAAACTGTTGGCCGACATGATGCTCCGTCGCATTTGTCCGTTCGTGAAACGAGCCGTGATCTTAGCCCGAAGCGCGCCGCGCGGCGAGACGGGGATTCGACTTCGAGTTGCCCGTCCGGACACGACCGGCTAGGCTCGTACGTCGGAGTCACCATGGTTTCCAGCAACAAACGCGAGCGGCGGCGGCCCGACCACTACACCGACAAGGCCAAGAAGGCCGGTTTTGCGGCGCGATCGGTCTTCAAGCTTGAAGAACTCGACCGGCGGCATCGGATTCTCGCGCCGGGCATGTCCGTGCTCGATCTCGGGTGCGCGCCGGGGTCGTGGACGCAGTACGCCGCGCGTGCGGTGGGCAAGTCGGGAAGCGTGGTCGGCATCGACATCACGCCGATGACCGCCCCCGCGTCAAACGCGATGATCCTGACCATGAGCATCTTCGACGCACAGGGCGAACTCGCGCGGATCGCCGAGGCGGGGTTCAACGTCGTGTTGTCGGACATGGCGCCTTCCACCACCGGCATCAGCGACGTGGACGAGGCGCGGAGCCTGGAACTCGCGCGCGCCGCGATGGCGGCGGCTGAGGCGCATCTGCGCGCGGGCGGCGATTTCCTGTGCAAGGTCTTTCAGGGCGGCGACACCAAAAAGTGGCTCGACGAAATCCGCCGATCGTTCAAATCCGTCGATCTCGTCCGCCCCGACGCGGTGCGCCGGGACAGCCGGGAAATCTATGTGCTGGCGCGGGGGTTCAAGTTGTTCGTCGATGTCCGGCGCGTTTCTCCCGACTGAATACATCTTGCCACGGCCGGCGGAATCAGGTACCCTCAATTATCCCTCACTAATGAGGGAGAGAGGTATGTCAACCATGAGGCTTGAAGCCACCATCCCGGACAATCGAGGCGACGCCATTATTCAGCTGGCGAAACAGCTGGGACTGAGCCGGAGCCAGATCATCGATGAGGCGCTGGCCTTGTTTCTCAAGGCTGTGCTTGAGGTTCGACGAGGGCGTCGCCTCTTCACAAAGGACCCGGGTTCAACGTCTCCCGCCTGCGAGATTGCGACGCCAACACTCGCGGCGCTCGAGTGGGCTCAGAATCCGATGAGACTCGAACTGCCGACCGACGCGATCGAGACGATTCAGGCGCTCAACGTCAGCCCGCCCAACGCCGGCCCGCGCCTGCGTCGCGCAGCGAGTCGCATCGAACGCTAAATGGACGAGCCGAGGAAGCAACGCACGGTCACGCCGATCGAGATCGGGGACACCGAATCGGATTTCTCGTGCGGTCGACCGGAACTCGATGTTTACCTCATCCGTCACGCGTTTCCAAACGAAGCCAGGGGAATCGATCGCACTTACGTCCTGAGGCGAAGAGATGACGAGCCCGAATTGCCGCGTATTCTTGGCTTCCACACGCTCGGCATGGCCCTCATCGAATCCGCACATGTCGCGGATATCCTTAAGGGGAAACTCCCGAAGTATCCGCTTCCCGTGGCACTCATCGGCCGTCTCGCGGTGGATTTACGAGCGCAGGGGCGTGGATTCGGGGAACTCCTCCTCATGGACGCCCTTCGGCGGGTCGTGAATGCCGCCGCGATCCTTGGATGCGTCGGGGTCATCGTGGACGCGAAGGACCAAGCTGCCGCGTCGTTTTACGCGAAATACGACTTCGTCCCCGTCGGCGTGGACGCCTTGCCCAGACGATTGTACCTTCCGATGTCCACGATTCTGTCGGCCTTCGAAAATCGACCCGGTTAGCGAAATCGTCGAGGCGACCGCGCCTTGCGTTCGGGATGCCACCGTGTTAAAGAAGCGCCGCTTTTGACTTCGTCAAACGCGTCTTGTGTCACGAAAACGCCCATAAATCGGGCCATTACACACACTTCGGGACCGCCGCATCGGTGCCTAGCACGCCTTGGCGTGGGGTTTTGCGACCGGGTTGAACGAAGTGGAGGAAAAACCGGAGGATCCCATGATCACGATGAAGCAGATGCTCGAGGCGGGAGTCCACTTCGGTCACCAGACCAGCCGGTGGAATCCCAAGATGAAGCCGTTCATTTTCGGCGACCGGAACGGCATTCACATCATCAATCTGGAGCACTCGCTCCGCAAATTCACGGCCGCGTACCGTTTCGTCGCCGAGCAGGCCGCCCAGGGCGGAACGATCCTGTTCATCGGCACCAAGCCGGCGGCGCAGACGGTGATCGCGGAGCAGGCGTCGCGCTGCAAGATGCCGTACGTGAACAACCGGTGGCCCGGCGGCCTCCTGACAAACTTCCAGACCGTGCAGATCTCCGTCACGAAGCTCAAGAAGCTCGAGGACATGGCCGCGAAAAGCGACTGGGGCCAGGCGACGAAAAAAGAGATTCTGCTCATGGAAAAGCAGCGCGTGAAGATGCTCAAGAGCTTCGGCGGCATCAAGGAAATGCACGGCCTGCCGACCGCGGTCTTCATCATCGATCCGCGCAAGGAGCACATCGCGGTGGACGAGGTGACCTCGCTCGGCCTTCCGATCGTCGCCGTCGTCGACACCAACTGCGATCCGTCGCGCATCACCTATCCGATTCCCGGCAACGACGACGCGATCCGCGCGATCACGCTCTTCTCCACCGCCATGGCCGATGCGGTCATCGAGGGACGCCGCTTCTTCGAGGAGCGCATCCGCGCCGAGGATCGTGGCGACCAGGCGTCGAAGGGCGCGCCCTCCCGGTCCTCGCGGCCGGTGGAGCAGTTGGTTCAGGAAGAGCCCCTGCCCGGCGTTGAGGTCAAGGTGCGTCACCGCAATGTGGTGCCCGGGGAGGAAGGCGAAGAGGCCGAACACGCCGCCGAGCCCGCCGCGGAAGCCGAAGCGGACAAGGATTCGGACGCCTGAACGAGGCGAATTTCGACAACACGGGCGATCGCCGTTGATCGCCCTCCACGATTTTGACAGCTTGAGGAGAAGACCATGACGATTTCCGCAGAGATCGTGAAAAAACTGCGTGAACAGACCGGCGTCGGGATGATGGACTGCAAGAAGGCGCTGGAGGAAACCGCCGGCGATTTCGACGCCGCGGTCGATTACCTGCGCAAGAAAGGCATCGCCAAGGGCGCCAAACGCGCGGAGCGCACCGCCGCCCAGGGCGTCGTCGGTCACTACATCCACACCGGCGCGTCGATCGGGGTGATGGTGGAACTCAACTGCGAGACCGACTTCGTGGCGCGCAACGAGGAATTCCTGCACGTGGCCAAGGACATCGCGATGCACATCGCGGCGTCGAGTCCGAAGTGGGTGAAGCCCGAGGATGTGCCCGCGGACGTGATCGAGCACGAGAAGTCGATCTACATGGAAGAAGCTCGGCAGAGCGGCAAGCCCGAACAGGTGCTGGTCAAGATCGCCGAGGGTAAGCTCCACAAGTTCTACGAAGACAACTGCCTGCTCCAGCAGAAGTTCGTGAAGGATCAGGAAAAGACGATCAACGATCTCGTCGCGGACCTGCTGGCCAAGATGGGCGAGAAGATCGAAATCTCCCGCTTCATCCGCTTCAAGGTCGGCGAGGTCGGCTGACCCATGCCGGGATCGGGCCAGACGCGCCGGGTCCTTCTGAAGCTGTCGGGTGAAGCCCTGATGGGCGACACCGGCTACGGCATCGATCCGGCGGTCATCGAACGCGTCGCGGGCGAAATCCGCGATGTGCACGACCGGGGCGTGGAACTGGCGGTCGTCATCGGCGGCGGAAATATCTTTCGCGGCGTCGCGGCCAGCTCGAAGGGCATGGACCGCGCCACCGCCGACACGATGGGCATGCTCGCGACGGTGATGAACTGCCTCGCCATGTCCGACGCGCTCGGACGGCTCGGCATCCCCACCCGCGTGATGACCGCAATCGAGATGAAGCAGATCGCCGAGCCCTACATTCGCCTGCGCGCCCGAAGGCACCTGTCCCACAAGGTCGTCGTGCTGCTCGCCGCCGGAACCGGTTCGCCGTTTTTCTCGACCGATACCGCCGCCGCCCTGCGTGCCGCCGAGATCGGCGCGTCATGCCTGTTCAAGGCCACCAAGGTGGACGGCGTGTACGACTCCGATCCGGCGAAAAATCCCGCCGCGGTGCGCTTTGACTCGCTGAGTTATGACGACGTGCTGCGAAAACACCTGCGCGTCATGGACGCCACCGCGATTTCGCTGTGCGCCGAGAACAAGACGCCGATCAACGTGTTCAACATGTCCGTGCCGGGAAACATCGTGCGCGCCCTGTGCGGCGAGCCGATCGGCACGACGATCGGAGAGACCGATGACGAATGAAGTGCTCGAAAGTCTCGACGACGGCCTGAAGAAGGCGATCGACGCGTTCAACCGAGAACTCGCCAAACTGCGCACCGGACGCGCGAACCCCGCGCTGCTCGAGGGCATCCGGGTGGACTACTACGGCACGGCGACGCCGATCAATCAGATGGCGTCGGTCAGCGTGCCCGAAAACCGGCTGATCGTAATCGTGCCCTGGGATCAGGGGCAGGTCGGAGCGATCGAAAAGGCGATCCAGAAATCGACGCTCGGCATCTCGCCCGCCAGCGACGGCAAGGTCATTCGCATCGCGTTTCCGCCCCTGACCGAGGATCGCCGCCGCGACATCGTCAAACAGCTCAAAAAGCTCGCCGAGGAATGCAAGATCCAGGTGCGCATGGAACGCCGCGACGCGATCGAGACGCTCAAGTCCTTCGAGAAGGACGGCGACATCGCCGAGGACGACTCGCGCCGCGCGCAGGAAAAGGTGCAGAAGGCGCACGACGATTACATCCGCAAGGTGGACGAGATCACGGAGCGCAAGGAAAAAGAGGTCATGGAGATCTGAACGGGTCCGTTTGGGTCGCCCGCATGGCGGCGCGATCATATGGGATTCGTTTTTCACTCTCGGGGGAATCGCGTGCTCACACGTCAGCAGGTGATGGAGCTTCCCCCGGAACGCCGGCCCCGGCACATCGCGGTCATCATGGACGGCAACGGGCGCTGGGCGAACGAGCGCGGGCGGCATCGCCTCTTCGGACATCGCAAAGGGATCATCGCGGTCCGCGAAACCGTCCGCGAGTGCCACCGCCTCGGCATCGGCTGGCTCACCCTCTACGCATTTTCCACCGAAAACTGGAGCCGCCCCGCCGGCGAGGTCTCGGGCCTGTGGCGACTGCTCAAGAGCTACGTGAAGTCCGAGCTGCCCGAACTGCTGGAAAACGGCGTGCGCCTGAACGTGATCGGCGCGCTCGACCGCATCCCCAAGGACACGCGCGACGCGATCGACGAGACGATCCGCGCCACGGCGCACGGACGCAATCTCGTGCTCACCATCGCACTGTCGTACAGCGGGCGTGACGAGATCGTGAACGCCGCGCGCAAGCTGGCCGAACGTGCGAGAGACGGCTCGCTCATTCCGTCCGCCATCGACGAGTCGGCATTCAATTCGGCGCTCGACACGCACGACATGCCCGATCCGGACCTGCTCGTACGCACCAGCGGCGAGTTTCGTATTTCCAATTTCCTGCTCTGGCAGCTCGCGTATTCGGAGATTCACGTGACGCCGACGCTGTGGCCGGATTTCGGCCCCGCCGAGCTTCACGCCGCGATCTTCGATTATTCGCGCCGGGAGCGCCGATTCGGCAAGACGGGCCAGCAGATCCGCGCCGAATCGGCGAAGTGAGGAACGGTTTCATGGCGATGGACAAGAAGAAGATTGTTGCGGCGCTCGCGCTGATTCCTTTTTTTGCGTGGCTCGTCGGCTGGGGAAAGCCCGAGTATTTTCTCGCGCTCGCGTTGCCGCTCGGCGCGCTGGTCGGCGCGTACGAACTCGGTCGCTTGACGATGCCGGGCCAAAAATTTGAGCAGGCACTTCTGGTGATGGCGAGCGTTTTCGCATGCATGGCTTCCCAGACGGGCGAGATGGAAGCGACGGTGGGCGCGGTCTGCGCCATCGTTGTGCTCACGTTGTCGGCACTCCTGTTCAAGGAGCGCGATCTGGCGGCGATCTATACGTCCACCGCGAAGATCGTTTTCGGCGCGGTCTACGTGGGGTTGCTCCTGGGCGTGGTCGTCGCCATCAAGAGGCTCGAACCCGGCCTGGGCAATACCAAACTGCTCTTTCTGCTGTTTGCCCTCACGTGGGCCGGCGACGCGGGCGCGTTTTTCGCGGGCAGCCTGTGGGGCAAACGCAAGCTGTGGCCCGCCGTCTCCGCGGGCAAGACCTGGGAAGGGCTCGTCGGCGGATTCGTCTGCACGATCGCGTTCGCCCTCGGCGTGGCGTGGTTTTCCAAAGTCTGGATCTGGCAGGACGGCCTGATTCTCGGCGCGCTCGTGGGCGTCTTCGGGCCCATCGGCGACCTGGTGGAGTCGGCGATCAAGCGCGGCGCGAACGTCAAGGATTCGGGCGTTTTCCTGCCCGGGCACGGCGGCGTGCTGGACCGGATCGACTCCATCCTCTTCACCGCGCCCATCGTGTATTATTACGCTCTTTTGTATGGACCTTTGCGCATCGCCGCGCAGTGAGAGCGCATGAAACGGATTTCCATCCTCGGCAGCACCGGCTCGATCGGGGTCAACGTCCTCAACATCGTCCGCGCCCATCCGGGGCGCTACGTCGTCAGTGCCCTGGCGGCGGGCGGACGCGTGGATCTCGTCGCCGAACAGGTGCGTGAGTTCCGCCCGCGCCTCGTGAGCCTGCGCGACGCCGACGACGCCGCGCGCCTTCGGGACCTGCTCGGCGCCGACGCGCCGCGCGTGGTCTGCGGGGAATCGGGGATCCGCGAGGTCGCCACGATCGCCGAGGCCGACATGGTCTTTTCGGCGGTCGTCGGCGCGGCGGGTATGCAGCCGACGTGGGCGGCGGTCGATGCGGGCAAACCCGTTGCGCTCGCCAACAAAGAGACGCTGGTGATGGCTGGCCGCCTGATTCTCGCCCTCGCGAAACTGCGCGGCGTGCCCTTGCTGCCGGTCGATTCCGAGCATTCCGCCATCTTCCAGAGCCTCGTCGGCCACAACCGCGACGAGATCGAGCGGATCATCCTCACGGCGTCGGGCGGCCCGTTCCGCGGACGCACGGCCGCGTCGCTCGAAACGGCGACGCTCGACGAGGCGCTCGCGCATCCCACGTGGAAGATGGGGCCGAAGATCACCATCGACTCCTCGACGCTGATGAACAAGGGACTCGAGGTCATCGAGGCGCACTGGCTCTTCGGCCTGCCGCCCGAGCGCATCGACGTCGTGATCCACCCCGAGTCGATCATCCATTCGATGGTGGAGTTTCAGGACGGCCAGGTGATCGCCCAGCTCGGCGTGCCCGACATGCGCGGACCCATTGGATACGCGCTGAGCTACCCCGCGCGGCTCGTCGGCGTGATGCCGCGCCTCGATCTCGCGCGCGTGGGGCGACTGAACTTCATGGACGTCGATCGCGATGCCTTCGCGTGCCTCGACCTCGCCTACGACGCCCTGCGCGGGCCGGACGACGCGCCTGCCGTGCTCAACGGCGCGAACGAAGTCGCCGTCGCGGCCTTTCTCGCGGGCCGCATCTCGTGGCAGGATATCGCGAAGATCAACCGACAGTGCGTGGAAACCGTATCGGGCCGCGCGCTGTCCACCCTCGACGACGTGATGGAGGCCGACGCCCGCGCGCGGGAATTCGCCGACCGACTCGTCGCCGAACGCGGACCCGCCGAACGCGCGTCCGCGGCCCATGCCTAGACGGAGACATCGATGGATCTGATTCTGTCGCTGGGACATAAGATTTTTTACTTCATCGTGCTGATCTCGGTGCTCGTGATCGTGCACGAGTGGGGACACTTCATCGTCGCGCGCTGGTGCGGCGTGCGCGTCGAGGCGTTTTCGCTCTTTTTCGGCAAGGTCCTGTGGAAACGCATGTGGCGGGGCACCGAGTGGCGCCTTTCGGCCATCCCCTTCGGCGGATACGTCAAGATGCTCGGCCAGTCGGATCTCGGCTCCGACCAGAACGAGGCGATGTATCGCGAAAAGGCGCTGGAGGAGCTCACGGGGAAGCCGCACGAGGAGATCACCGAACACGACGCCGCGGCCCTGGACGCCTCCGCCATCGCCGAGCGCGCCGCGCAGCTCAAGTCCGTCTCTTTCGCGCACAAGTCGGTGTGGCAGCGTTCGGCGATCGTCTTCGCCGGGCCGCTCATGAACGTCGTGCTCACCGTGGTCATCTTCACGGCGATGTTCTTCGCCGGCTACCCGACCATCACCACGCTCGTCGGCGACGTGACCGACGGCGGCGCGGCCGATCTCGCGGGCCTTCGCCCCGGCGATCGCGTGACCGCCATCGACGGCCGCGAACTCACGCGATGGGACGACATGTCCCAAATCGTCGAGGAATCGGCGGGCAAGCCGCTCGTCTTCGACGTCGCGCGCGGCGACGAAAAGTTGTCGCTCACCGTGACGCCCGAAGCGGGACGCAAGAAGAACGTCTTCCAGTTCGAGGAGGACGCCGGCGTCATCGGCATCGCGCCCGACGGTTACATGCCCGTCATCGGCGTGCGCGACCCCGCGTCGCCCGCGGCGATGGCCGGGCTGCGCACGGGCGATCTGGTGAAATCGGCGAACGGGCATCCCGTGCGTTACCTCGACGACTTCGAGCGCGAACTCGCGCGGACGAACGGCGAGATGACGATCGTGGTCGAACGCGGCGGGCTCGCCCTGGAAGAGAAGGATCGCAAGCCCGAGTCCGCCGAGGTCCGCCTCGCCGTCGCGGCGGGATCGAGCCTCGCGGCGCTGGGCATCGAACGCGGCGACCTGTACGTCTTCGAGATCGTGCCCGACTCCGCGGCGGTGAAGGCCGGCGTGCAAACTGGCGACCGAATCGTGTCGATCGACGGTGCGCCGATCGACGACTGGTCGGCCTTCAGCAAAAAGGTGAAGGAGAGCGCGAACAAGCCGCTCGACATGGTCGTTGAGCGCGCGGGCGTGGCGACGTCGCTGTCGATTACGCCGGACGTGAAACAGGAAAAGGATCTGCTCGGAGACGTCATCACGTACGGTCGCGCCGGCATCTATCCGTGGATCAGCCATTCGGCCGCGGAGATGGTGGACGAGCGGTACGTGAATCCGTTCAGGGCCGTCGCGCGCGGCGTCGAGATGACGGCGTACTGGAGCGTGCTGACGGTGCAGGGCTTCGTGTACCTCATGACCGGCGACGTTTCCGTCAAGTCGCTCGGCGGCCCGATCATGATCGCCGATCTCGCGGGCAAGAGCGCGGAGGTCGGCATCTTCTCGTTCCTGTTCACCATCGCGATCCTGTCGATCAACCTCGCGATCCTGAACCTGCTGCCCATCCCCGTCCTCGACGGCGGGCACCTGATGATTTTCACCGTCGAGGCCATCTTCCGGCGCCCGCTGCCCGAAAAGGGGCTGCGCTGGGTGACGAATTTCGGCCTGGCGCTCGTCGGCGGGCTCATGCTCACGGTGATCTTCAACGACATCGCGCGGATCTTCCCGGGGTTGCGAACGCTCTTCGGACTGCTGGAATGAGACCGGAGCCGGCGACGGGCACACGATGATCGTCCTGGCCATCGACACGTCGGGCCCGTGCGCCGAAATCGCCCTCCGCGATGGCGACGAGCGGCTCGCGACGACCTCGCTGCGCGGCGCGGCGCACCACTCCGAGACGTTGATCGTCGCGCTCGACGCCTTGCTCGCGCACCTGCGCCTGGGCGTGAACGACATCGACCTGTTCGCATGCACGATCGGGCCGGGATCGTTCACCGGGCTTCGCATCGGCATTTCGACCGTGCTCGGTCTCGCCGAGGCGACGGGTAAGGCGGCGATCGGAGTCACCACGTTGGAAGCGGTCGCTTTCCCTTATCTCAACGGTGCGTGGCCGGTGGCCGCCTGTCTCGACGCCAAACGGGGGCAGATCTACGCACAGGTGTTCCGGGGAGGCTTCGGCCTTGCCGATTCGGACGGGGACCCGCGCGCCTGGAAACCCGCCGATTTCGCCGCGTCGCTGGCCGAACCGACGCTCGTCGTCGGAGACGGCGCGGATGCGTATCGCGACGTGCTGCGCGATTCCTCGAACGGCCGCGCGGTGCCGGTCGCTCCGGGACTGTGCTACCATCTCGCCGAATCGGTCGCGATGATCGCCGAACGGCGCGCGGCAACTGACGCGGTGACGACCCCGCCCATCCCGCTATACGTTCGTTCCTGGGACTCCGGCGACGCCGCCGATCCCGGGCCGCGATAGATCGGAGACGCTATGTGGTTTCAGGAGAAAAAGCCGGGACAGCAGACCAGTCCGCGATTCCTGCGGCGGGCGCGTCGTATCGGCGCGTCCAAGACGCAGGGCACCCGCAGGGGATTCTACCTCTTCCCGAACCTCGTCACCTCCGGCTCGCTGCTGCTCGGGTTCTACGCCATCACGAAGTCGTTTCAGGGCGATTTTCTGAAAGCCTCCTGGGCCATTTTCGCCGCGACGTTCCTCGATGGGCTCGACGGCAAGATCGCGCGTCTCACCAACTCCGCCTCGCCATTCGGCGCGCAGTACGACTCGCTCTCCGATCTCGTCACCTTCGGCGTCGCGCCGGGACTCATCATCTTCAACTTCGCCCTGGCCCATTCGGTGTCGCCGCGCCTGGGCTGGACGGTGGCCTTCCTGTACGTGGTATGCGGCGCGCTGCGTCTCGCGCGATACAACATCCGGCCGACGAGCTCGAAGCGCTACTTCGAAGGGTTTCCGATCCCCGCGGCCGCGAACGTCATGATCTTCTCGGTGATCTTCTCGGTCCACATGGGCCTCGTGCGCGACGACCGCACCATCTCGTCGATTCCCAATCTGATCCTGCTGCTGACGCTGTTCGTCGCCGGGCTGATGGTGAGCACGTTCCCGTATTACGGGTTCAAGGACGTGGACATGTTCCGGCGGCACAAATTCGGAACGCTCGTCTTTTTTGTCGGCCTACTGGTGTTCATTTTCCAGGAACCCGAGACGATGCTGTACCTGCTCATCATGGCGTACGCGATTTCGGGTCCCATCGTGTGGTATGTGACGCGCCAGTCGGGTACGCCCGAACCGCCGGCCGCGCCTCCGGCTCCCGCGCCGGAAGCGGCGCCCGCGCCGTGAGCGACGGCGCACCAATCGCCGTCCCACTTGGAAATCCGGGTCTGTTCGGCAATGGCGTGTTCGGTTAGGATTCGCGGAATTTTCGGGCGGCGTTTTCGGTGCGATCAAATCGCCGATCGCCGCCTTTTCGGGGAGTGAAAATCGAGATGTCCAAAACCTTTCATGTGGCCGTGGTGGGCGCGACCGGCGCCGTCGGCGAGCAGATGCTCGCCGTGCTCGAGGAACGCAACTTTCCGGTCGGCAAGCTGACGCTGCTCGCCTCCGCCCGGTCGGCGGGCGAAAAAATCCTCTTCAAGGGCAAACCCGTCACCGTTCAGGAACTGACGGAAAAAAGCTTCGAGGGCGTGCAGATCGCTCTGTTCTCGGCCGGCGGAAAAATCAGCGAGAAATTCTGTCCCATCGCCGCGCAGGCCGGCGCGGTGTGCGTGGACAATACGAGCGCGTGGCGCATGGACCCCGAGGTGCCGCTCGTGGTGCCCGAAGTCAACGCGCACGCGATCGCCGACTACACGAAGTCCGGCATCATCGCGAACCCCAACTGCTCGACGATCCAGATGGTGGTGGCGCTCGATCCCCTGCACCGCCGCGTGCCGATCAAGCGCGTGGTCGTCTCGACGTACCAGTCCGTCAGCGGCGCGGGCCGCCGGGCGATCCGCGAGTTGGCCGATCAGTCCGTCGCGATCTTCAACGCGAAGCCCGTGGAGCGATCGGTCTTCGCTCACCAGATCGCGTTCAACTGCCTGCCGCAGATCGACGTCTTCCTCGCCAACGCCTACACGCGCGAGGAGATGAAGATGGTGCACGAAACGCGCAAGATCATGGAGGTCCCCGAGCTGCGTCTGACCGCCACCACGGTGCGCGTGCCGACCTTCAACTGCCACTCCGAGTCGGTCAACGTGGAGTTCGAGAGCGATCTGTCGCCCGAGACCGCGCGCGAGATCTGGTCGAGCGCGCCGGGCGTGTTGGTGATGGACGACCCCGGCAAGAGCGAGTACCCCCTGAACGTGGCGGCCGTGGGACGCGACGAAACCTTCGTGGGGCGCATCCGCCGCGACGAATCGGTCGAGCACGGTCTGAACTTCTGGTGCGTCGCCGACAACCTGCGCAAGGGCGCGGCGACGAACGCGGTGCAGATCGCGGAAGTCCTGGCCGAGAAGTACCTGTAGTTCTTCGCCCAAAAACACGTGCGGGGCGGTTTTTTACCGCCCCGCGTCGTTTTCGATCGAACTCGCGAAGAAGGATTACTTGAAGCGGTACGCGCCCTGCACGCCGAGCCGAATGTCCTGGTACTTGGCGTCGTCGTCGTCGTTGACCTCTTCCTTGCCCGTGAAGTAGCCCAGGTTCATGTCGACGTCGAACTCCTTGCTCACGTCGGCGCCCGCGCCCACGCACAGCCCCAGCGTACTCAGCTTGCCGTCGCCGCTCTCGTCGGCCTTGTTCAGACCGCCGCGGATCGTCCACATCCCATTGATCGGATAGTTCGCGCCCACCGCGAAGGTCTGGCGTCGGAGCACGACGTCGATGTCGTCCTTCTCCAGGTTTTGACGCTGAATGTAGTCGCCCGTGAGCTGCAGGTTGTCCGCCTGCTTGATGATGTACGCCGTGCCAAGACCGAACTGGGCGGGGTACGCGCGGTAGATCTTCGTCTTGTCGTCCACCTTCGCGCCGTTTTCGTTTTCACCCTTGATCTTGATCTTGGGATTGTCCGACGCCCCGGCCTCGTACCACAAGCCGATCGTCCAGCGATTGATGGGTTCGACCACCGTTCCGAGCTCGAACGCGAACAGACCCGAGCCGGGATCGCCCGACGACTTGAGCTTGTTGTCTCCCGTTTTCTGATTCAATTCGGGCGTGTCCATCAGCAGGAAACGGAATCCCGCGCCGAGGCCCCACTGTTCCAGAATGCCGTACGAACCGCCGGCGCGAACCGAAAGCACCGACCGGGTGAGCTCGGTGTTCTGGTCGCCGTTGTTCCCCTTGCCCTTGGCGTCGACCTCCGACTTGTCGTTTACGTAGTCGATCTCGCCCAGGATCACGCCGCGACCCTTGTACGACTTGCCGCTCTTGTTGCCGAACGGATAGGTGATGAGGGCGTGCGGGTTGATCCACGTGCCCTTGGCGGTGACGTCCACCGCGTCGTTGTCCCAGTCGTCTTTTTGCAGGAGCGTGACGGGGATATCGAGCGAACCCTCCGCGCGATTCGTCTGCACTACGTTGCCGATGTTCTGGATCGTCGGGAAGTGATTGCCCGACTGGAAGACGCTGCCGCTGTAAGCGAGTCCGCGCGAAAGCGCCGTGTGCGGATCGGGCATGATGAGGATCAAACCGTGACCGCCGGGATAGCTCTGCGCCCACGCGGCGGACGCCCCTCCCATCGCGAGGATCAGGCAAATCGCCAGCAACACACGCATCGAAGCCACCTTGGACATGTCCAACCTCCATGAGATCCAGGCCAGATCAAGTTCGGTTCGCGGCATTATACGTGCGCGCATGTCGCCGTTGTCAAACGATTTTTCCGCTGACGGACGTGGACACGCACCGCTGCCTGTTATATGAGGGACGGGCAACCAAACGGACTCGCATGAACGACAAGCACCCGACCCTGCTGGTGGTGGCGGCGCACCCGGACGACGAAGTCTTGGGCTGCGGGGCCACGGTCGCTCTGCGCGTCGCCCAGGGATGGGTCGCCCACGTGGCGTTCATCGCGACGGGGATCTCTTCGCGTTTTGCCGACGCGAACGCCGACCGCGCCCGGATCGAGGCCGAGATCGCGACGCTGCGCGGTCAGTCGTCCCGCGCCGCCGGCGTCATCGGATTTTCCACGCAACGCTTCTTCGACTTTCCCGACAACGCTCTCGACACGGTGGGGCGACAGCCGATCGCGAGGGCGATCGACGAATTGCTTGACGAATTCCGCCCGCACACCGTTTTTACGCACCATCCGGGGGACTACAACTGGGATCACGGCGTGGTCTTCGACGCGGTGATGATGGCCGCGCGGCGTAGCCCGGGCGAGTTCGCGCCCGCCGAGGTCCTCGCTTTCGAGGTGGCGTCGTCCACCGAACGCGCGTTCGCATCGCCCGCGCGTGCGTTTTGCCCGAATGTGTATGTGGACGTCGGCCGCGCCATCGACAAGAAGAAGCTCGCGATGCGCTATTACGAGGGCGAGGCACGGCCGTACCCGCATCCGCGCAGCCCCGAGGGCATCGAATACGCGGCGCGGCATCGCGGGCTTGAGATCGGCGTGGAATACGCCGAGGCGTTCGAACTGATCCGCCGCGTGGAGACTTAGCGATGGATCGCGTGGAGGTTTGACGGTGGGCCGCGTCATCGTCATCGGCGGCATCGAGAGCACGTACGCCAACGCGCAGACGCTCTGCGACATGGGGCTCGACATCGTCATGTTCTACACGCGCGGCGAGCGCTCGCCGGGCTGGGAGGGCGTGGCGATGGTGGACGAGTCGCGCTTCCCCTTCGCCGCCGCGGTGCCGCGCACGATCGTGCAGGGCAACATCAACGAGCACGTCGGACAGATGCGCGACCTGCGTCCCGACCTCATCTTCTCGCTCGGCTGGCAACAGATCTATCGACGCGACCTGCTGTCGGTGTGCCCCGTCATCGGCATCCACGAGAGCCTGCTGCCCGAGGGCGCGGGCGCGGTGCCCATCGCCAACGCGATCCTGCACGACCGGCCCATCACGGGCGTGACGCTCTTCGAGATCGACGCCGGAATGGACACCGGGCCGATCATCGGGCAACTGCGCGGACGGCTCGATCCGCGCACCGCCACGGCGACGCAGCTCTACGAGGAGGCAATGGCGCTGGAGCGCACGCTGCTGCGCGTGTTCGTGCCCATGCTGCTGGACGGCGCCGCGCCGCGAATTGGGCAGGATTTCTCGCGGCGCATGGTCTACGATAAAATCGACTGGGATGCCTGGCCCGCGGACAAGGTCCGCCGCGCGCGCACCTACCCCTATGCGTGACGGGAAGATTCAATTCGAGCGCGCGAGGCCCATCGATCCCGATGCGCGGCTCGTGCTCGCATGGCGAAACGATCCGGCCACGCTCGCGCAGTTCTTTCATCAGACTCCGAAAGAGTGGGACGATTTTCGGCGCGAGTTCCGCGACGAATATTTCCGGCACGCGCATCTGCCGCCGCTCTTTGCCGTGATGAACGGCGAGCGCGTCGCGTTTCTGCGTTTTCTTCCCTACGGCGGCCGGCGCGCGGCCTGCGACGTGTCGATCAATGTCGCGCCCGATCGGCGCGGGCAAGGCATCGGCGCGGCGTTGCTGCGCGCCGTGCAGGATGTATTGCGTTCGTCGGGCATCGACGAAATCGTGGCGGAGATCCGACCGGGCAACGTCGCGTCGCGGCGCGCGTTCGAATCGGCGGGCTTTTCGTTTTGGGACGAAACGCAAAAGAGTCTCGTCGATCTCGACGATCCGATCGATATCGTGCGCTATCGTCGTTCACTTCGGGAGCCGTCGATGGGTGACAGGGTTTTCATCATCGCCGAGGCAGGATCGAACTGGCGCTGCGGCTCCCCCGCGCGCGACATGTCGATGGCGAAGACACTCATCGACGTCGCGGCCGAGGCGGGCGCGGATGCCGTGAAGTTCCAGACCTATAGGGCCGAAACGGTGTACGTGCCCAACGCGGGGGACTCCGAATATCTCGCCGAGGCGGGAATCCGCGAGTCGATCACGGACATCTTTCGCGACCTGTCGATGCCCTACGAGATGATTCCCGAGCTGGCCGCGCACGCCGCGAAGCAGGGGATCGAGTTCATGTCCACGCCGTTTTCCGTCGCGGACTTCGACGCGATCGATCCGTTCGTCGCGCGGCACAAGATCGCGTCATACGAGATCTGCCACCTGCGTTTGCTGCAACTCGCGGGACGAAGCGGCAAGCCGCTGATTCTCTCGACGGGCGCGAGCGACGAGGCGGATATCGCATGGGCGATGGAGACGTTTCTTGCCGCCGGCGGTCGCGAGTTGACGTTGCTCCAGTGCACCGCGAAGTACCCCGCGCCGGTGGACGCGATGAACCTTCGCGCGATCGGCCGCCTCGCGAGGCGATTCGGCGTGCCGGTCGGGCTCTCCGATCACAGCCGCCATCCGACGTGGGCGCCGCTCGCCGCCGTGGCGCTCGGCGCCACGGTGATCGAAAAACACTACACGCTCGACAATCGCCTCCCCGGCCCCGATCATTCGTTCGCCCTCACGCCGGGTGAGCTCGCCGAACTCGTGCGGGCCGTGCGCGCGGCGGAGATGATGCTCGGATCAGGAGAGAAACATGTCCTCCAGGTCGAGGGTGAGCTGCGCGACTTTGCCCAGCGCGCGATTCAGGCGACGCGCGACATCCGCGCCGGCGAAACGCTCGCCGAGGGCGTGAACATCGACATTTTGCGCCCCGGCAATCGGGCGCGGGGGCTTCACCCGCGACGGATCGGCGAGATCGAAGGGAGCAGGGCCGCGCGCGACATCGCCCTCGGCGACGGCATTCGCGAGGGAGACTGGATCCCGTGACCGCGCGTGTGCGAGCGCTGTTCGTGGATCTCGACGGCACGCTCGCCGACAGCATCGAAGCGATGTACGACGTGTATCGCGTGTTCGTCGAACTCCACGGCGGTGCGGCGAGCCGCGACGAGTTCGACCGTCTCAACGGTCCGTCGCTGCGCGAAGTGGTGGCCGATCTCGCCCGCACGCACAGGATTTCCGGAGACATCGATTCGCTGTATCGCGACTACATCGCGGCTGTGGACGGCGCCTACGCGACCGCCGTCCGCCCGAATAACGGCGCGAACGAATTTATCGACACGGCGACGGACCTCGATATCGATCTCGTGCTCGTGACCGCGAACCATCGCGGCGCGGCCGAGGCGTTTCTCGCCGCGCACGGCTGGCGTGAGCGATTTTCCGCGCTCGTGACGGGTGACGACGTGTCGGTCGGAAAGCCCGATCCCGCCCTCTATCATCACGCCCTCGCCGCCGCGTGCATCGACAATCCCGCGCACACGCTCGCCGTCGAAGATGCCGCGAACGGCATCGAGGCGGCCATCGGGGCGGGCGTGCCGACGATCGCGCTGCGCCGTGACGGACGACCGCCCATTCCGCATTCGCTCGTCGTGGCGACCGCCCGGAATCTGCATGATGCCGCGCGGATTCTTCGGGAGACGTGCCGTGTTTGAGCCGTGCGTGCCGGTCGCAATTCCGACGGACGTTCGCCTCGTCGTGGCCGACGACCCGCTTGTGCTCGGCGACGAACTCGAACGAGTTGTTGACGGGGAGTGGGAACGCGAACAGAGCGAGCGCGGCGTCCGACTCGTGAACAATCCCATCCTCAGCTATCTCGGCTTCGACGGTCATGCGATCCACGGGCGGTTTGTGGAGTACCGCCACTACATCGCCTCGCGCCGCCGGCCCGACCTGTTTCCGCCTCGGCTCGTCTGCGCCATGGGCATCAGCGGTCTGACGCTGGTCGCGGGCGGCGTGGTGTTCGCACAAAGGTCGGCGCGCGTGACGTGTTATCCAAATCTGTGGGAGCTCGTCCCTTCCGGGTCCATCGACCTCGTCGGCTTGCGTGACGACGGCACACTCGACTTCCGCGCCGCGCTCGCGGCCGAACTCGCGCAGGAGGTCAACATCGAAGTTCCCGATCTCGTGGCGCTGCGTCCCTACGCTCTCATCTACGATCCCAACATCCGCACGTGCGACATCGCGCTCGCGCTCGCCACCGGTCTCTCACCGGACGCGTTTTTGGAGCGCGCCCGCGAGCGCCACGAGGACGAATATCAAGCGGTCGAGTGCGTGACATTCGATCATCTGGACGACTTCGTCCGGCGCGTCGGCGACACGATCATTCCCGTGTCGCACACCATGCTCGAACCGGCGTGGCTCGGCCGTGCGCTGGATGCCCTCGATGGCTGACGTCGATCGCATCGAATCGCCGCGGATTCCGGTCGCACATTTCGCGTGGGTCTTCGCCGTCGCGGCGACGGTATGGGCGATTTTCTTCTGGGCGAACTTTCACGCGCTCACGGCGCCCGATTCGCTCAAATACGCTCAGGCCGCGCGCAATTTCCTGCGCGGCGACGGCTTCGCCATCGAAATGCGTCACGCGTCGGATTTCGCGCTTTACGCCGACGGCGACCGCATGGAGCGCATCGCTGTCGCGCACCGGTTTGGGTACTTCATCGCGCCCGCGTGGACGGCTCTGTGGTTCGCCCTGCTGGGCGAGGAGGATTGGGTCGCGGCATTCGCGACGGGCTGGTGGTACGTCCTCGCCGTTCCGTTGATGTTCGCGCTCGCGCGCGAGATCGCTCCGAGGAGCGCGTGGCTCGCCACGCTCTTTTTCGCCCTTCACGCGGGCGTGCTCGCGCTCTCGGTTTCGGGCCTCACCGAGCCGGCGTACCTCGCGGGCGTCATTGCCTCGATGTACGGCCTCGCCCGCGCACGACGCGATTTCGCGGGCGTTCTCGTCGCGGCAGTCGCCCTCGCCGTCACGTGGTACACGCGCGACCTCGCCCGCGTCTTCGTCGGCGTCGCGCTCGTCGGTGCGCCGTTTCTGATCTCGCCGGGCAAGGTGAAGCGATGGGCGACGCTCATCGTCCTGACGTGCGTGATGGTCGCCGCGCTCGGTCAGGTCGAGCAGCGTCTGAATCGCGTCACTTACCCGCCCGGCACGCGCGGCGGCCACCTCGACGTCGCCGCGGAGCTGCGTTCGCTCGAACCGGCGCCGACGCGCCTGGGCCGATGGCTCGATCGCTACGGACGCATGACCGTCACGCAGTTCACCGAGGCGTTCCCCGGCCACAGCCGCGAACGCACTCTTGATCCCGTGCGCGAATCGGATGTCTACGGCAGAGACCCCGGCCTCATCCGGCGCAAGTGGGCGACGAACTTGCGTCTCACCATGCGTCACATCTTTATCGGGGCATTCGGGCCCGTGCTCGTCCTCGCCTTCCTCGGTTTCGCCGCGTTTGCGCGAAAGGCCGATGGTGGTGCGCGCATTTTTTACGGCTGGTCGCTCGTCGTGCTGGCGGCGCACGCTGCCGTGTGCGTGCTGATGCTGTCGATGTCGCGCTACCTGCTCGCGGCACTGCCGCTCGCTTGCGTCTTCGCGGCCGAGTTCGTGGCGCGCGTTCGCGAGGCGTGGAAAGGCACCGCCCCCATCGTTCGCGACGCCTCGGTCGGTGCGCTTGCCTTCGCTTGCCTGTATCCGTTTTCCTTCGCGACACTGGTTCCGCAGCTCGCGCCGCTGGCCGGCGACGAGGTACGGGAGCTGCGCGAGGTCAGCCCCGAGGCGCTTGTTGCCTTCGAGGAGTTTCTGAAAACCAACACCACGCGCGACGAGGTGGTCGTCTGCGATGTGCCCTGGGTCAGCATGTGGCGCGGCGACCGCACCTCGATCTGGCTGCCGCTGAATCCGGAACAACTCATCGTCCTCGCCCGCCGCGTCGACGTGGACGCTGTCGTCATCACGTTCCAGACGCGCGAGGACATGAGCGCATGGCGAGAGTGGTTACGCGGGTTCGCCGAGGCGCCCGGTGGCGCGCGCGACGGATGGCGGATTGCGGCGGCATTGCGTCAAGGGCCGACCACGGTGTATCTGCTGCGCCCGGACGACATGTCGGGCACCCCCTGACCACGCGAGGGGAGTCCCCGCCATCGCGGAGAGTGCGTTTGCGCCCGTCAGATTACGAACTCGTCGAGCCCCGCTTTCGCCGCGCGCTGTGCGTGATCGACGCGCTAGGCGCGGCCACGTGGGGGTTGCGGGGGCTCTTCGCGCCTCGACGGCGAATCGACCCCGACGAGATCCGCCGCATCCTTGTGCTCGGCACCTACGGCCTCGGCGACGCGATCCTCGCCACGGGATGTTGGCGCGCGCTGCGCGATCGATTCCCGAACGCGATCATCGACGCCATGTCGAGCCCGCGCAGCGACGTGTTGGTGCGGATGCTGCCGTATTTCGATTCGGTCACGATATTCGACAATCCCGTCTACCGCGTGCGCGAGAGCAAGCCGGGCAACTGGGCGGCGGCGCGATCCGCGATTCGCGCACTTCGCGCGCGGCGCTACGACCTGTGCCTCGACGTCATCGGGGATCTGCCGAACTGCGCCCTCGCCGCGGCGACCGGCGCGCGCATTCGCATCGCCCATCCCACCATGGGCGGCGGCTTCTTTCTCACGCACCCCGTTGCGCGCGATACCGCGAACACGCACCAGCGCGCGATCCTCGCCGAAACGCTCGCACCACTGGGCATCGACGCGCGGGCGCATTCGATGGAGCTGCCCGTTTCTGAAGCCGACTTGGCCGAGGCGCATCATGTGATCGCGGAGCGCATCGACGGACCGTGGGCGGCGATTTCCCCCGGCGCGCTGACGTCCGCGAAGACGTGGCCGGCCGAGCGGTTCGCGGCGCTCGCGGCGCGACTGAAGGAACGATTCGGCTGGTCGTCGATCCTGCTCGGTGCGCCGTCGGAGAAGGACCTCGGCACGCGTATCGCCGACGCATCGCACGGTGCGGCGGTGAGCCTATGTGGCGAGTTGGCGCTGGGCACGGTGTTCGGCGCGATCGCGCAGGCGCGCGTCTTCGTCGGCAACGACAGCGGGCTGACGCACGCGGCGGTCGCGCTCGACGTCCCCGCGGTGCAGCTCTTCGGGCCCGGCCTGCCGGATCGTTTCGGACACCGCGATGCGCGCCGCGAGATCCTATTCGACAATGACTGCCGGTTTCACCCGTGCTCCACGTTTCGGTGCAAGGTGCCCGACGCGTGGTGCATGGAGCGACTCCACGTGGACGCGGCGGCGGACGCCGTCGCACGCGTGACGGGCGCCGCATGAGCGAGCGCCTTCTCTACGTCGTGCTCGGCAACGGGATCTACCGCAGCCCCATCAAAACCAGCAAACAGATGGTGGCGCGGTCGCTGGCGCGGTCGAACGACGTGCTCTACGTCGAGCCCGCGCCGCTCACGCTCGACCCGCTCGTCAAGCCCGCCGAGCGTTCGCGTTACTTCGAGTATCGGCACGGGATTCAGGACCTCGGTCCCGGCGAGCCGAAGCTGCTCGTCCCGCCGCCGTTTCGTCAAGCGATGGACACGCGATGGGAGTTTCTCGACCGATGGAACCAGCGTCGTTTCGGCCGATACATTCGCGAGGCGATCCGCGCGTTCAAATACGACCGGCTCGTGCTGATCAGTTTCGGCTACAACGCGGCGATCATCGCGGACGAACTGCGGCCCGACGTGTTCGCGTATTACTGCGTGGACATCCACAGCGAGCTTCGCATTCCGTATGCCAAGGCTGAAACGGTCGACCGCGTCGAGGCACAAACGGTGGCCCGCGCCGACCTCGTCTTCGCGATTTCCAAACCGCTCGCCGAGCGCCTGCGCGCGCGGCATGGGTGCGTAATCCACGCCCCGCACGGCGTCGAGTCGGCCCTCTTTGCACGTACCGCCGAAGCCGGACCGATTCACGCCAATCTCGCGTCGATCCCCACGCCGCGACTCGGGTTCGTCGGCGTTCTCGCGCACTGGCTCGACTATGAACTCCTGACAGGCATCGCCCGCGTGCGCCCCGACTGGCATCTGTGCCTGATCGGCCCCGTCGGCCCGCACGTAAACATCTCACCGCTCCGCGAATACCCCAACGTCCATCTGCTCGGCCAACGCGACCGCGACGAGTTGCCCGCGTTTCTGCGCGGGTTCGACGTCTGTCTCGTGCCCTTTCTCGTGAACGAACTGACCGTCAATTCCAGCCCACTCAAGGCGTACGAGTACGTCGCCGCGGGACGCCCGGTGGTGTCATCGCGCCTGCCCGAACTCGCCGACCACGCGCCGCCGATTCGTATCGCGGACGGGCTTGACGGATGGATACGCGAGATCGACCGTGCGTTGCGCGAATGGACCGCCGAGGACGCCGCGCGCAGCGTGGCGCTCGGCGCGACACTTTCGTGGGACGGTCGCGTCGACCGCGCCCTGGCGCGCATCCGCGAGTTTCTCAACACACGCAGCATCACGGAGTGAACGATGCCCGGCCCCGTTCTCGTGCTCACCGCTCATGCCGACGATTCCGAATTCTTTTGCGGCGGGACCATGGCGAAATTCGCCGCCGAGGGCCGCGAGGTCTACGAAGTGATCGCAACCGATAACGGGCGCGGCAGCTTCGATCTCGACACCTCGACCCTCGTCACGCAAAGCCGCGACGTGGAGGCGCGCGAGGCGGCGCGCGTCATCGGCAAGAAGGACATCTTCTTCCTCGGCTACCCCGACGGATTTCTCGGCGACACACCGCTCAACATCCTGCGAGAGCAGTTCATGCGCTTCATTCGCCGAATCCGACCCGCGACGCTCATGACATTCGACCCGTGGGCGCCCTACGAGACGCACCCCGATCACCGCGCCGTGGCTATGGCCGCGGTCGAGGCGTACGGCTTCGCGAACATGCCGCTCTTCCACCCCGAGCACCGCGAAGCCGGGCTCGCGCCGCACGTCCCGGCCGAGTTGTTCCTCTTCGCCAAGCATCCGACGAACGTGAACCGCGTCGAGGACATCGGCCCGTACGTGACGACGAAGATCGACGCCCTGTGCGCGCACCACAGCCAGATGCGCCTGATGATTCAGGATCTTCGCCAGTCGATGGCCGCGACGGGCGACGATCCCGACACGGTACCCCTGCTCGATCCCGACAACTACCGCCCCGCGATCGAGATGTTCGTGCGTTCGTGGGGCGAGCGCGTCGGCGCGGGCCACGGCCTCGAATACGCCGAGGAATTTCGTTACGAGCGCCAGGGCGATCTGATCCGCCAGATCATGGGGTAGGCGCCCGCACCGCCCGCAACGCCCGCGCGCCGGCGCTTGCGGCACGGACAACGCACCGCTTCGCCCGTCAGTGCCGCAAACGAAGTCCCGAGTGCATCCGAGGGACGATAGTGCGCGGGCAAGCAACACCCGCGCGCTGGCGCTCGCGGCACCGACGTCGCAACTTCGCAATCCTCACTTGACTTCGCTCCCGGTGCGGCGCTCACTACCGAAAGGTCTTCCTCAAGGGGCCTTTCATGGCTCGAAATCACGATCCCGAGGCAACGCGAACGGCGATTCTGGAGGCCGCGGAGCGGCTGTTCGCCGAACGGGGATTTTCCGCCACGTCGATGTCCGACATCGCGGACGCGTCGGGCGTGACCAAGAGCCTGATCCACCACCATTTCCAGTCGAAGCGCAAACTCTGGCAGGACGTGAAATATCGGCGGTTTGCCCGCGACTACGCCGGCGTGCAGATGAACCTGCTGACGAATCCTCCGGGCGGCGACACGATCGGGATGATGCGCGCTTCGATCGGCGAATACTTCGGGTTTCTGCGCCACAATCCTCGTTTCGTGCGCCTGATTTCGTGGATCATCATGGAGGGGCACGCCGAACTCGAACAGGAGCGCGGCCCCGATGAGGAACTTCTGAAGATCGGCGCAGGGCGGATTCGCGAAGCGCAGGAACGCGGAGAGGTCCGAGCCGATATCGAACCGGCGTTCGTCATCACCGCACTGCTCGCGCTGTGCCTGCACTGGTTCGAAAGCGAATCGTTCTTCAAGAGTCAAATCGACTACGGCGACGCGACAAACCTTCACGAGCGCTATCTCGATCATATTCAGAAGATTGTCTTCGAGGGCATCCTGCCGCGCCCGTGACGCGCGGACCGCCGAACCTCCGGAGCCGACATGAATCGCCCCCACGATCGCGCCGAAACGTGGCGCGCCAAGGTCGTCGAACCCCGCGACGTGCTCGATCGCATCGAGCCGGGCATGAGCGTGTTCCTCTCGACCGGCGTCGCCGAGCCCCGGCGCATTCTGCGAAGCCTGCTCGAGTCGCAGGCGTCCAACCTGCAAGACCTGGAACTCGTGCAGATCGCCAGCTTCGGCGAGGCCCTGCGCCCGAGCCCCACGCCGTGGTCGAAGTTTCGGCTCAAGACCTTTTTCGCGGGCTGGGTGGCGAGCGACGCCATCACCACGGGCCGCGTGGACCTCGTGCCGAGCCCGTTCTCGCGCATCCCCCGGTTGATCCGCGCCGGAATGATGCGCGTGGATATGGCCGTCATCCAGATCTCGGCGCCCGACGAGGACGGCTACGCGAGCCTTGGCGTCTCGGTCGATGCCGCGCGCGAGGCGATGCGCGCCGCGCGATACCGCGTCGGCGAGATTTCGAGCCGCGTACCGCGCACGCTGGGAGACACGTTCGTGCATGTGCGCGATTTCGACGCGCTCGTCATGTCGGACGAGGAGCCGATCACCTGGGGTCGGTGGGATGTGGACGAGGCGATGGAAAAGGTCGCCGTCAACGTCGCATCCCTCATCGACGACGGGTCGTGCGTCGCGTTTTCGCTCGGTCCGCTTTTCGAGGCGCTCTCGCGGCAGCTTGTGCGCAAGTCCGACCTCGGCGTGCACTCGCCGCTGTTCACTGACGCGCTCATGGATCTGGTGCAAAGCGGCGCGGTGACCAACCGACAAAAGGCGACATTTCGCGGCAAGTGCCTGACAAGCTACGCCATGGGCACGCGGGCGCTGATGGACTGGCTCGACCGCAACCCGCTCGTCGAATTCCAGAGCGTCGAGGTCGTCACGGCGCCCGAGCAGATCGCGCTCAACGACCGGTTCGTCGCGGTGATGTCGGCGCGCAAGATCGACCTGACGGGGCGCGTGGCGCTGCATTTCGGCAAGAGCAACGTGGCCGTCGGGCCGGTGGAGGCGCTGGAGCTGTTCACCGGGGCGTCGCTGTCGCGCAACGGCCGGACGGTCTTCGGACTGCCGAGCCGAAACCTGCGGGGCGAACCGAATATTGTGCTGTCGGTGGAGGAACTACCCAACCCATTTCCGTACCGCGAACTCATCGACGACATCGCGACCGAATGGGGCGTGGCGTCGCTCACCGGGCGGACGGTGCGCGAACGGGCCCAGGCGATCATCGACATCGCGCACCCGGACGACCGCGAGCGTCTCGTTCAGACCGCCAAGGACGCGCACATCCTTTATCCGGATCAGATTTTTCTCGCGGACGCCGGTCATCTCTACCCTTCCGACCTCGCCTGTACGCACGTCTTCAAGGGCGGCGTGCGCGTCGCGTTTCGGGCGATCAAGCCGTCGGACGAAGAGGAGATGCGCCGCCTGTTCTACCGGTTCTCGGATCAGGCGGTTTACTATCGGTATTTCAGCCCGATCACGACGATGCCCCACACGAAGATGCAGACCTACGTCAACGTCGATTACCGGCGCACCATGTCGATCGTCGGCTTTCTCGACGACGGCAGCGGCCGCCTCATCGCCGAAGGCCGATACGTGCACGGGAAAACGCGCCCGTTTCCCGACGTGGCGTTCGTCGTGGACGAGGAATATCAGGGGCGCGGGATCGCCACCTTTCTGTTCTACCTTCTGGTCCAGGCGGCACGGGAGCGCGGGGCGCGGGGGTTTTCGGCGGACGTGCTGGCAACGAACAAGGCGATGATGAAGGTGTTCGAACGTTCGCCGTTTCCCATCGAGGCTCGCGTGGATTCGGGCGTTTACGAGCTGACGATCCCCTTCGACGATCCGAAAACCGGCGCTTCGGTAGGGGGAATCCGCTTCGTCCGGTCGTGAGCGAAAAGCCCTTCGTTGCTTGACGGTAGGGGGTTTTTTCGTTATGAGTCACGTCGATTTGATCACGTCCAGGCTCCCTCGCGTGGCGGATTTCGTTGGAGCGTGCTGTTGAATTACCGGCTGGGCGCCTTTTGTCTCTCCCTGCTGCTTCTGGCCGGTGCCGGAGCCGCGCACGCGGAGATCACTGTCACCATTACGGGGATTGTCCCGGTCGACGGCCACGTCGGTGCGGGCGAAACCGCGACCATCGCCTGGAAAATCGAGGGCGGCAGCACCTCTGGCACCTATGAGGTCGTGGTCGGCGGCGACGGCACGCCCGACACCGGCGAACAGGTCACCGACGACAACGGCAGCGGATCCTTCACCGGCACCGCCACCGGCACCACACAGATTTCGGCCGATCAGGATCTGGGCGAAGACGGCGAATACGTCATTTACGTCGTTGCGGTAAACAGCTCGGACGAGGCCGACTACGGCTCGGCCAGCACGACCATCACCTACGACACGCCGCCCGAGTCCGTGACCGGCGTCTCGGCGGGCAGCGGTGACCAGCGGGTTTTCGTGACGTGGGCCGCCCACGAAGACGAGGACATCGACCACTACATCGTTTACTACGGAAACAGCTCCGGTTCGGACAAGGAAGACTACATCGGCGCGGACGCCTCGGAGGGCACGAGCCCCATCGATGTGGGCAATGTGACCGAGGCGCTGCTCTCGGGCCTGTCGAACAACGTGAAGTATTACATGCGCGTCTCGGCGGTCGACACCTCCGGCACCGAGAGCCCGCTTTCGGTCGAGGTCTCGGCCACGCCGACCGACGCCCAAGGTGCGGCGGACCTGTCCGAAGACACCGACGGGTGTTTCATCGCCACCGCGGCGTTCGGTTCGTACGATCACGCGCGCGTGAAAACGCTGCGCGCATTTCGCGACGATGTGCTCAAGAAGACCGCGTGGGGCCGCGCGTTCGTCGCGGCATACTATCGCGTGAGCCCGCCCATCGCCGAGCACGTTGCGGCGCATCCCGCCCTGCGTTTCGCGGTGCGCGCCGCGCTCGTTCCGGTCGCGTTCGCGGCGGACGTCCTGATGTCCGGACACGCGTCGATCATCGCCTCGGCGCTCGGCATGGCCGTGCTGGGCGCGTTCATGCGGCTGCGCCCGGGCCGCCGGGGGGATCGCGCATGAACATCCGCATCGCACTCGTCGCCGCTCTTGTTCTCGGTGTCGCGGGACTCGCATCCGCCCAGGAAACCCGTCCGCAGGACGACCCTCACTGGTACGAGACCCCGCGCAACTTCGAAATCGGCTTCAACTTCGGTATGGTCATTCCCTTCGACCAAGACATCCAAGACGTTTACGGCGACAAGGGCGACGCCATCTACACGCTGCAGGCGGGTTGGCGCATGGTGCACGAACTGACGCTGCACGCCGAGATGTCGTACTACTTCTTCGAGGGCAACGGCATTTCGTCCACGGGCGATTCGACGAGCGAGAAGTACAAACTCCACGTCGCACCCGCTGAACTCGGTCTCGCGTACCGGTTCGCGTTCGTGCCCGATCAGGTGGTCGTGCCGTTCATCGGCGCGGCCGGCAGCTACACCTACTGGTTCGAGGAACGGCTCGATTCGTCGGTAAAGAATCGCGGCCTGCTCGGCGGCCTCACGGGCCAGGCCGGGCTGATGTTCCTGCTCGACGGCATCGAGCCGCGCACCTCCGGGCGCCTCGAGGGCGAGTGGGGCATCAACAACACGTACTTCTTCTACCAGTTCAAGTACTACTGGCTGAACGATTTCGGTGACGACACCGAAAAGCTCGACCTGTCCGCGCAGGGCCACACCCTGGGCATTCTGTTCCAGTTTTAGCGCCGGCTACCGCCGGGGCCGATGCCCAATTACCTGCTGACCTTGTCCTACGACGGAACCGATTTTCACGGCTGGCAATCCCAGCCGTCGGACCGGACCGTGCAGGACGTGCTGGAATCCGCACTCGCAAAGCTGTTCGAGCCCGGTATCCGCGCCACCGCCGCGGGACGCACCGACGCCGGCGTTCACGCCCTCTGCCTGCCCGTCAATTTCCATGCGGCGCGCGAACGCGATCCCGATCTCGTGCGTCGCGCGCTCTCGGCGCTGCTGCCGTACGACGTCGAGGTGCGTTCGTGCCGAATCGTGCCCGGCGAATTTTCCGCGCGGTTTTCGGCCCGGTCGCGGATCTACCGCTACCGCATCGAAACGGGGCGATTTCGCGATCCCATCACGCGCCGATTCGCCTGGCAAATCCCCATTGAACTCGACACGGACGCGATGCAGAATGCGCTCCCGTTGCTGGCCGGGGAACACGATTTCGGTTCGTTCCGGTCCGCGGGGTGCGTGGCGAAATCGCCCGTGCGGACGATCCTGCGCGCCGAGCTGAAGCGGCCCGAACCCCGGCGATGGGAACTGGGGTTCGAGGCCACGGGGTTTTTGCGCGGGATGGTCCGCGCCATCGTGGGAACGCTCGTCGAGGTGGGGCTGGGCCGCCGGCCCCCGCAGGAAATCGAAGACCTGTTGCGCTTGCCGGACAGGGCGCGCGCGGGACGATCGGCGCCCGCGTGCGGTCTATTTTTTACCGGCGCCAGGTATGGGGACTCGTATTCAGAGGTGACCGAATGCGTCTGGGAATGATCGTAATCGCGGCGGCGCTGATTCTGGCGTCGGTTTTCGCTCCCGCCTTCGCGCACGCCGAACCCAAGGTCATCATCCTCGGGTTCGACGGCATGGACCCCGTGCTCACGCAGAAGTTCATGGACGAGGGGCTCATGCCCAACGCGTCCAAACTCGCGGCGCAGGGACACTACTCCAAGCTCGCCACGTCGAACCCGAGCGCGTCGCCGGTCGCGTGGTCATCGTTCGCGGTGGGCGGCAACGCCGCGCGGCACGGCATTTTCGACTTCCTGCGGCGCATGCCGGGCAGCTACTACCCGGAATTCGCCATGGTCACGCCGTCGGAAAAACCTCTCCTGCCAAGTCAGGGACTTCGCTACGGCATCGGGATCGGCGCGGGCCTCCTGGCCTTCTTCCTCATCTTCGTGCTGCTTCGCTTCGTCGCGAAGAGCACGCCGATCCGACTCGGCGTCGCGCTCGTCGTCGGCGGCGTGGCGGGCGGATTCGCCACCTTCGCCATCCTGACCTGGGTGCCGTCGTCGCTGCCCATTCCGATCTTCAACCGATTGGGCAATGCATTTTGGGAGATTGCGGGCGAGGCGGGAATCAAGACGACCGCGATCCGCATGCCCAATACGTTTCCGTCAAAGGCGACACCGAACGTCAAGCTGCTCGCGGGTCTCGGCATTCCCGACGTGCGTCAGACGAACGGCACCTACACGATGTATTCGTCGGAGAAAGAGGCGTCAGGTGACACCGAGATGGGCGGACGGCTCGTGCCGGTGTCCGTGCTCGGCGACCGCGTGGAATCGAAGATCCTCGGCCCTAAAAATTTCACAATGAAGGACAAGCCCGGCGTGAAGTCGCTGCCCGACACGACCGCGCCGTTCACGGTCAAGATCGACCGCGCTTCGAAATCCGCGCAGATCACCGTCCAGGGTGTGACGCAGCGCGTGGAGATGGGCAAGTTCAGCGACTTTTTCACCGTTGAGTTTACCCTCAATCCGCTGCTCAAACTGCAGGGCATCGCCAAGTTCGCGTTGATCGCGATCGAGCCCGAGTTCCGGCTCTATCTCACGCCGGTCAATTTCAACCCGGCCAAGATGCCGCCGAACGTGCGCATCTCGAATCCGGCGAATTTCTCGGCGCAGCTTGCCGGGGCGAACGGCCTCTACAAGACGCTGGGCTGGCAGGAAGAGACGTGGGCGCTCAACGAGCTTCAGATCACCGAGGAACTTTTCCTCGACGACCTGTATCGGATCATGGGACGCATCGAGAAGATCATCGTATCCGAGCTGGAGAAAAAGGACTCGCGGCTTTTCGTCGGCGTCTTCGAGGGCACCGACCGGCTCCAGCACATGTTCTGGCGTTACTGGGACGAGAAGCATCCCCTTTACGACAGCACCGACGCGCAAACGCACCTCGGGGAATTTTCGAAGATGTACCGCGAGGTGGACCGCATCATCGGCGTCGTGATGAACCGCTTTGTCGATGACGACACGCTCTTCATGGTCGTGTCGGACCACGGCTTCCAGTCGTTCCGCAAGGCCGTAAACATCAACACCTGGCTCGTCGAAAACGGCTTCATGACGCTCAAGGGCCAGGAGAACGTCCGCGACCGCAACCTCGACGACCTGTTCGGCCAGGGTGAGTTCTGGCCCAACGTCGATTGGTCCCGGACGAAGGCGTACCACCTCGGCCTTGGCCAAGTGTACATCAACCTCTTCGACCGCGAGCCCGAGGGCTCGGTCATGAAGACCGACTACGAGGCGCTGCAAAACGAGCTACGCCAGAAAATGCTGGCCTTCCTCGACCCCGAGGACGGCACGCCGGTTTTCAAGGACGTGTATCGACGGCAGGACATCTACAAGGGCCCGGCGTACGATTTCGCGCCCGACATCATTCTCGGGTTCAATGAGGGCTACCGCGTCTCGTGGCAGAGTTCGCTCGGCGGCATTCCCAAGGGCCTCATCGCCCCCAACGACCGCAAGTGGAGCGGCGATCACTGCTCCGTCGATCCGTCGCTGACCGCGGGCATCATTTTCACTAACCGTAAAGTGACGAAAGCGGAGCCCTCGATCTTCGACATCGCGCCGACGGTGCTCCAGACGTTCTCTCTAAAGGGCGGGGACGACATCGACGGAAAACCGCTGTTCTGAGGCGCGCGCGACGTCGCCCGGACCCCTTTCAAACTTGACACCCCCGGTCAAACCGGATATGAGCCAAAACGTCTTTGGGAACGGGTCTTTTCGACACGGCGGCGTAGCCAAGTGGTAAGGCAGAGGTCTGCAAAACCTTTATTCACCGGTTCGATTCCGGTCGCCGCCTTCCTCGCGACCATCAGCTTTTTCGCGGCCGTCGCGCTCATGGTCATGCCGGCGGGCGGAGCACTCGCCGCGGACAAAAAACCGTCCCTCGTCACCCTCGACAAACTCATCTGCACGCTCGGCAACTCGGCGGTGACGCTCGAGCAGATCGAGGTGGAGAGGACGCTGCTCGCCCACTCGCGAGACTCGCTGCTGTTTCCCGGACGAGAAGAAAGTCTCGGCGTCGAGGAGATTTTTCTCGAGCTCTTCACGCGCAACCTGCTTCGATTCCAGACCGTTCGCATGGGCTTCACGGATGTCGACCCCAAGGCCGTGGACGCCGCGGTGGAGGCCACACGCAGGTCCTTCGGCAGCGAAGCGGAATATCGAAAATTCCTGATCAAATTTCAGCTCAACGACGAGTCGATCGAGGGGCTGGTGCCCAATGGCGAGGTCTTCGCCGACATTCGCGGTCGGTTCCGCACCACCGTCATGGTCCATCAGTTCGTCGACAAAAAACTCGACCTTCAGGTGCGTCTCGCCACGCAGGACGCGCTCGCCCAGCAGGGATTCGATCCGGCGACCAGCGACCCGAATTCCGACGACGAGGCGGTGAAAACCGTCCGCGAACAGATCCGCCAGCAAAAACTGCGGGAGTGGATCCGCGACCTCGCCGCTCGCACGACGATCACGATCACGGACGAAAACTATCGGCCTGCGATCAACGCATTCCTCTCCGCGCGCTGATTTTCCGAATTCTATCGATCGAATTGACTCTAATCACCTAACTAAGTGATATCGTGACATATTTTGTCGCACTTCGTCGCATGGTTTCGCTTGCGTCCACGACAAGACCTGCCGATAATTTCTTCGATTTTCCGGATTTCTCCACCAACTTCCGAATGCGAACATCGAGATGCCGAACATAAACCGAAATCAATGCGACCCCGTTTGTCGCTTTCAATAGAGAAGATGCGAGTTGGGACAACAACCCCCGATGGAGGCTCCGATGACCATGAAAAACGACGATCTGATCTCCGGCTGGAAAGACATCGCCACGTACATGGACAAGAGCGTTCGCACGGTCCAGCGTTGGGCTGCGACCCGCGGGATGCCGGTCTTTCATCCCGCCGGGCTTCGTTGCACGCCGCACGCGAGCAAGCGGCTCCTCAACACGTGGATCACGGCTTGCGGCGATTCGGGCGGAGGCGACTTCGCGAAGACCGTGAACGGCTGAAAAGGAAACGATTCCGAAAACAATCCGCGCATTTCGAATTTCATTTCGCGGCGGCGCCCGGGGGTCCCACCGGTGGAGGGTTTAGGCTCCCGGGCGCCTCGTCCTCATCGTTTTCCGGCAACACGTCGAATTCGTCGGGCGGCAGAGCACGCCCCTTTTCGATGAGCGTCCAATCCGCCCAGATCTTCGAGCGATAACGCACCATCCCCGTCCCGCCGGCGCGATCGGTGAGGGCATTTCGCTTGGCGTCGAGATCGACGAGTTCGGGTTCCGGCTCGATCACGAAAAAGAAGTGTCGACCGGTCTGCGTGCCGATGAGTTCGGACGAGCGATCCACGCCGTCGTCCCGGTCGAGATTCGACGGCTCGACGGGCACCCACCCGTACGGCGGAAGGTACACCTCCAGCGTCTTGTGCATCGCCTTGTCGTATCCGCGCGTCTTGCCCTTGCCGATACGCGGACGCGATCCCGCCGTGTAGCGAGCGGGGATGCCCGCGGCGCGGCACATGCCGATCATGGCGAACGAGTACTCGGTGCAGCTTCCCGACCCGAGTTCCAGCGTCCGCGCCGCGTCGAGCTTGCGTCCGTCGCCCTTGAAGAATAGCCGTCGCCGCACGTCGCGCCAGATCCCGAGCATCCGCTCGTACAGGCCTGCTTCGCCCACGGTCGCGAGCGACGCGGCACGGCTCACGATCGGCGAATCGATCCGGTAGTACGGTCCGTCGCCGGTGTAATCGAGCCGGATACGTTCCGGAATCGCGGCCGGCGTCTGGACCTGGGCCGGATCGAGGGCATAGCGAATCGCGCGCAGTTCAACGTCGGCGTCGTAGGTCACCGTGAGCGTCTGGCCGGGCGCTCCGGGACCGAGGACGAATTCGGCAAAGCGGTACCCATACACGCTGACGATTTCGCGCGACGGCGCGGGATCAGTGCGCCAGTCGAGCACCGTTTGCGAGTGCATGTTCGGCGGCAGCGGCAGCGTGACGACGACGGGGTCGAGCGCGGGATTCGAGCGGATCAGAAACTCGGCGGTCAGCCGGATGTGGAATCGGGCCGGAGATCGCGGCGCGGTGAACGACGCCGGGCGGTGGTCGTTGTCCGCCGGCCAGTAGCCGGGCTCTGCCGATGCCCCGACGGGCACCAAGATCCCAGCGACCACGAAAGCGACAACGAATTTCCGCGCGAAGTTACGCACGCGGGAATTGTCCCGCGCGCACGGTGTCCGCGTCAATGCGACGAGCCTCGTGCCGACGAGATTATCGGATCAGCACGAACATCCGCCCTCGGCGTCTTCGCCGTTCTCCGATTCTTCCGCCGCTTCGCCGTCGGTGTCGTCGTTCAAGTCGTCGTTCGACGCATCGTCGTCTTCGGAATCGTCGTCATCAGTGTCGTCGTCATCGTCGTCGCCCACTTCGTACATGACGGCGAATTCGATGTTTCGATCCGGCGACACCGCGGAGACATACTCGACGATGTATTCGTAGGTCCCGGGTTCGACGGGGGCGTCGAGATCCCACGCATACGCGCCCTGCCCCGGTGGAATCGGTTCGTCGTTCAGGCGCGTCCGGTCGCCGTCCGGGTCGCGGCGATCCACGTTCCAACCGGCGGGCGCGGTTTCGATCCACGGCGCCCACACGAGTTGCAGCGTCTCAACCGTACCCTCGACGCGCAGTTTCCACAGGTCGGTCGAGAGCACGCGTCGCGGTTCGGCGGCGAGACCGGCCGCGAGCACGATGGGCTCGAAGTTGGCGTCGATGGTGGGCGGGATGATCGACGCGTCGGGATAGAACGCGCCGCCGAGAGGCGAACTGGGGCTGAGTTCAAATGTGAACGCGAAAATGCCGAGCGTGCCCCAAGCCCAATCGATCGTGTCGCCGGAGGCCAGATACAGTTCGGCACCCCGTTGCGGCGTGTATCCATTGAATCCGGCAAATGTGTTCGCCAGCGTTTCGAACGACTCGCTCGCCACGGGATCGTCGATGGGCTCCGATTGATGGCTCCACGGCCAGAGGATCAGTTCGCTGTAAGTGTGCAGCGTGATGAGCGTACCCACGTCGTCGCGGGCGGTGATCAAATCGCGCAACGCCGCCGTCTCGGGCTCGGAGAAGGCACTCGGCCCGTGCCAGGTCAGCATGCACGGAACGGCACTCGCGCCCGGCCCGCCCCACCCCATGGAATAGTTCCGGTTCAGGTCCACGCCCCAGCAGAAACTCGGTGCGTTGCTCGGTCGCCGGTTCTTGCGCCACAGAAGGAAAGACGGCGAAATTTGATCGAAGAGCGCACCATCGGGATTGATCGTGGGAATGATGATGATCTCGCGCGAATCCACGAGAGCGGTCAAACGTTCATCGACGCCATAGCCTTCGACGATTCGACGCGCCGCGCCGAGCGCGACCTCGACCGTCAGAATCTCGCGCGCGTGGTGCTGCGCCACGAGGACGAACGCCGGCTCGTCGGCCTCGTTGAGATCGGGGTTGTCGCTGATGACGAGAGCCCACAGCTCGCGGCCCTCGTGCGTGACGCCGATGCTGAAGACGCGCGTGATGTCCGGCGCGAGGTCGTGCAATGCCTCGATCTCGGCGGTGGATTCGTCGTAATCGTGATAGGCGTCGTAACCGTTCGGCATGTCGCGGGGAATTGCGCCGATCGGCGTCGCCGCGAATCCCGCGGCCTGAAGCTCCGCGACTTCGATGGCGGACACGAGCACGGTGACGAGCCCTGATCGTGTATTCACATCGAGGACATCCATGCCCATCTCGACAAGCGCGGTGCGCGACGCGGCATCCGGCGCGCGCACTTGCCACAGTGAAGGCTCGTCGCCCAAATCATCCGAGGCGGGCGCAGTCGCGGATGCGACGAGAATCCCCAGGCACGCCACCCAAAACATCACGGCAAGACGAAAACCGAAGGACATGGCGATCTCCAAAAATAACAACGAGCACGCGCGGGACGCACGCGCGCCATTAAGCGAAAAGCCGGAGGCCTTGGCAATCGCTCCGCGCAAAATTCCGCAAAATTTTCGCCCAGTTCGGCCGTTCGCGCCGCGGTTGAATGAGCGCTCAAAACCATCGTGACCGGCGATCATGATGCTCGTTCGGCCATCGTGTTTTTTTCATGACACGCGAAAAAATCCTTTACAGGCCATGGGCGGAATGCTAAACGCCGAACGGATGAGGTTCTTTCGGTTGGTCGATTCAACGCGTTTTTAATCCGCTACAACATGGCACGCGGTGCCCCTTGCGCTCTCAACGGCATCACGCCCGCGCGGGGGTGGTCGTTTGTCCGCGGCGGGTTTCGAAGGTGTTGGAGGCAGGATCGGGAGAACACCTCGGGATGACGTCTTCATGGGGAAGACGCCGAACGGAAAGCGAGAGAGAAGAGGATGTCGAAGAAGCTGTTTGTCGGAAGTCTGAGCTGGAACACCAACGACGATGGGCTGCGTCAGGCGTTTTCGCGGTTCGGCGAAATCTCCGAGGCGAAGGTCATCATGGACCGTGAGACCGGGCGTTCGCGTGGTTTCGGGTTCGTGACCTTCAACGACGAAGCCAACGCCATCACCGCGCGCAACGAGATGAACGGCGCGGCGTTGGACGGACGCACCATCCGGGTGGATCTCGCGCAGGATCGCGATCGCGACCGCGGCCCCAGCCGTGGCGGTCCGCGTTCCTCGGGTCCGAGCCGCGAGCGCTGGTAGACCGGCCTTTCGTGGATCGAAAATTTCGGCCCGGCGGCTACGGCCGTCGGGCTTTTGTATGAGCATTTGCCGTACCCGCCCCCGACGAATTTGGAAGAGATCCTTGAAACGGCGGCCAACGGCACGATCAGTCGCCTGTCTCACCGCTTCCGCGCAGTCGTTTCGCTACCGGCTTCCAACCCCCTCGTAAGAAAAATCGCCGCGCCCGCGCGCGCGATCACGGATAATCCGTCGGTCGCCGTGTCCCCCCTTTTCTCGAAAATTCAAGGATTTAGGCGGCGACACGTTTCTTTTCGTAATCTTTATTGCGTGTCGTGAAGAGAATTTATCGCGTTTCTAGAATTTTTAGTTGACAAACGAAGCTGGAGCGGCTAAAGTGGGCTCAACGATGGCGGAAACGCCGCGTTGGGAACGGAAGAAGGGAATCCCGGGGGAGGGATTCCGGAACCAAACCGAAAGAGGAGATCGAGA
>JADLEX010000061.1 GCA_020845895.1 Deltaproteobacteria bacterium
CGACGCTCTACGTCAACATGATGCGCGACGCGGTCGGGCACCGGCACTTCGTCTATTCCGACGACGACGGCGACCAGATGTTCCACGCGACCGACGAGTCGGGCGAGTGGGTGTATTCGAAGCTCTTCGGGAGCAGCAGCAGCAGCGCGTGGGACATCGCCGCGGACATCGACGCCGCCGGCGACCTGCACGTTCTGCACTATCGCCGGAACACGGACGAATTGGAATGGATGATGTACACGACGAGATCCGGTGGCGCTTGGACGACGAAAGCTCTAGCCGGAGCCGCCGGAACGTTCAATGGTCGACCCGTCCTCGACGACCTCGGGCGAATTCACGTGCCCATGATTCGCGGTCTCTGGACGACGGTTTCGTATGGCGTGATGGACGCGGACGGCTGGAGCGAGTCGATCATCGAGGAAACGGACGAGCAGTATGCCTTCGGAGATGACGCGGCCCTCCGACTCGACTCGACGGGCACCCCCCACGTCTTCTACGCGAGCAAGCGGGACGAGGCGCTCCGCCACGCGGTGCGGACGGAAAGCGGATGGAGCATCGAGGACCTCGATACCGGCCACGTCTACTACGATACCTTCATGGAAATCGGGGAGGACGACGCGCTCCATGTGGCGTACGAATCGATCATCGGAGGCGCCAAGGCTTGGTATGCAACGAATGCGGGCGGCTCTTGGGCCAAGGAACTCATTTCCGTGGACCCGACGACGACCTACTGCACCGACTTCGTCTTGACGGACGATGAAACGCCGGTCTGTTCGTATCCGCAGGACGGATTCGCCGGCCTTGGAATGTACATCGCCGAGCGCGACGAGTCGGGTGGTTGGGCCGTCGAATTTTCGGACACGTCGAAAACCAGCCCCTTCGCTCGACTCCATCATGCATCGGACGATTCCCTCTGGTTGTACACAACATCGACGACCGCCAATCTGGCGACGAATGCGAATGGTGCATGGGAAAGTGAAACGGTCCCCTACGGCACACAATACGATGCGTTTGCCATCGACGATCTCGGTAAGGCCCATATTTTGAGTTCCGGCACCCCCTCGAGCAACGCAGACGGGATGGTCTACCAGACGAACAGAGATGGGTCGTGGGATTGGACGCCAATTTTCACGGAAACCGCGGAGGGGGCCGCATTTTCTCTGTTTGTGCAGCCAAACGATGAATTGTTCGGAATTTTCATCTCCGGTGGCGCGTTGATGACGGCCAGATTCCCGATGACGATCGGAGACTGAAAACGGCTCGATGGCCGAGCCGGTGTGCGCGATAAACAACTTATTGAGCGAAGCTGGGAGGAAGAACCATGAGAACCGGCAACAGGAGACGTGTGTTTGCGATCGCGCTCTGCATCATCGTTTTTCGTGCGGTATCCGCGTGGGCAAGCCCGTGCGTAATGAGCGAACCGCCCGAGGCACTCGGTGATCTGTTCACGGAATGCGAGAACGAATATGAGGACTTTCGCACGGAGCCCTTCGACACGAACGTGTCGAACGACACCTCGACCAAGATCGTCCGCGACGATTTCGTCATCGACCAGATGCAGGTCATGACCATTGGTCTCGACTACAGCCAAGACTGGAACGAGACCGAACCGAACCGCCAAGCGAAATATTACAGGGAATTTTGCACGTCCAGGGTTCGTTACCGTGCGATCGTGCGGACGGGCGGCGGCGGAAGCATGACCGAGGGCTGGACGTACGGCTTCCTCGCGACAGAACGCCCGGTTGATGAAGAAGGGCGCAAGATCGACTGCGAAGTCGACTTTCTCAACGGTCTTGGGCGGCCCGGAGTCCTCTTCCTCCCTGGCCTAGAAAATGTCGCGACTCCTTCGATGGCAGCGAAATACGCCGCGATGTTTTCCGCGGATACGCCGGACACAGGGGTGAATGCCGCAAAAGGAAAGGTCATGCTGCTCATGATCGCGCCTCCGGGGCACAAGGCGATCAGTGAGAAGCAAATTGATGAGGACGCCGACCCCAACGACGACTGTGAGGAAGATTTCTGTACGGTTTTCATGGGTCCCGGAGACACGGATTATGACGGTATATGGCATACGAGCCTCGGATTGCTTGGCAATGCGGCACCACCCGAATACGAGGACTATGACATCTCCGCCGCCATCGGAAAATCGCTGCTCGGCGGGTTCATCGGAGAGAACAACCCAAAACCCGATCGCCACATTCTGTGGTGGTACGCTGAATCTGCCATGAAAGGCATCAGCCTCTTCCAGCATTTCTTCGCCGATGAAACGAACCCGTGGACGAACGGCGAATTATTTGTTGGCGGTTTCAGTATGGGCGGCATCGCATCGATGATATCAAATGAGGCAGATCCGGGCAGCCGAGTCACAGGAACCTTTACGATTGCCTCTCACGTAGGCTTAGAGGACAATTTTCGGGTCCCGGGCGACTTCTTGGCCCTCAGGCTCCTGACCAGCGATGGCGCATGGTCGCCACCTGTTCACCAAGCCCCTTTCGTCTCGTGGGACTGTGATAGGTTCGACAGTCAAAGCTACCTCGAAACGCTGGGGGATGTCTATCCTCAAATCGCAATCGATCGCATGGACGCGTCGTGCCGGGTCGCGCGATACTTCAGTCCCCTTCTTTACGATCCGACGTTCGCCGAACGCCCGGTTCTGCTGGCTCAAGGGGCGCAAGACGAACCGTTCTCGGTACGTGGGATGGAACGCACGTGGATGTATCTCGCGGACTACCTCGGAACGGATCTCGCGAAGATGCATCTCGCGCCGGATCTGGATCACAAGTACTTCATGGGAATGGCCGGCGCGGCCGACGCGAATCTCCGGGACTATTATTCCATGAATTTGACCCCGTCGAAGGACCTCGACGCGGATGCATACCCGGACTTCGGTGAAGCGACATCGACGTTTGAGACATTTCTGAACGGCGACTGGATCAATCCGTCGGGTGTCTTTCAGAACCTCGACATGGACGCCCCGTTCGAGACGCTGGCGCTGAACAGGGTGCTCGGGACGGTTCGACACTTCATTCTGTCGAATGCGTCATTCCTCTTGGGTACGGCACCGGACCCGCCGGAGTTGGTTTCGTTGCCGCCTGCCCCCGTCTCCCCGACGACGCTGGAGCCCGGTGTCCTCGTCACTCGCTCCGTTCATCGGGTGCCGGGTATAGGCCAGGAACCGGATTACGACGTCGCCCAATACGAAATGATCTCCTGCTTCAGGCCGACAACCGTTGGCGAGGAGGCCGAGATATTTTTTCATGCGTCGGCGGATCGCTTCTGGCACGTTCTCCCGGGGTGCGAGGACGAATCGACGAACGACTACGACCGCTCGTCTCTGGGGAACGCGTCCTACTTGATCGACCAGCAGGACAACTACCTCTACAACACCACATTCGCCGAAAGAGACCCTGGCACCGCGCTGGCCCTGTATGTGGACAAGTGCCGGGCCGCGACGGGCGACTCGGATGTCAGCCGTTTCCACGACGGCTTTCTCGGTGTCGACGTGCTCGACGTCTATCCGTTCTATCCGGTCCCCGAGGATCACGAGTGCCGCGTCTTCAGCGTGGCGTTCGGCGATCCGATATCCGCCACGCCCAATTTCTCGGAACTTCGCTCCCCCCGCCAGTTCACGGCCTGGGCCGAACTGCGCGAGTACGACAATGGGAGTTATCTGGCCGGGACGACGACGCCTGTCACGATGGTCGGCACGAACGTGGTGCCGCCCACCGACGGTCCCCCTCCCTATGAGCAACACGTCCGTCCCGATGCCGGACCTCTCGAACTGCTGCTGCGGGCGTTGTTGGAGTTTCTCTTTCCCGATCGTTGGGTGCGTCTGGCATCCTTCGAGTTCCCGGTCACAACCTCGTGCGCTTCCCTCGAACTCGACGAGTGGCCGGACCCGGTGGACGAGGAGGTCTTTCTGGATCTCACCGGCTACGACGTCACGGTCCCCGCGTCCACATCCCTCGAAACCGGGCCGCAGGGGTTGATGATCGTCACCGACTGCGATTTCACGATCGAGTCCGGCGCTTCGCTGGGGATCGATCCCGACGACGACACGAATTCCGACATCACCATCGTGGCGCGGAACATTACGGTCGGCGGTTCGATCTCGAACGACTCGGACGTGTCGGGTTCGATTCATCTCGCGGCTTTCAATTCGATCGAGGTCGAGTCGGGGGCGGAGATTTCCGTGACGAACGCGGGACGCACCGATCCCTACGGCGCGGGAACGATTCGCCTTCAGTCGCAAGGCTCGCTCGTCATCGACGGGCAACTCGCGGCTAACGAGACGTTGCACGGCGGCGTGATCTCGGTGTTCGGCGAAGACGTGACGATCAACACGGATGCAAGTTTCGAGGCGGACGCCGACCCGATGGAGGAGGATTCCGGGGGAGGGTTGATCGCGATCCGCGCGAAGGACGACCTTGATGTGAACCACGAGAACCCGGATCATCCGACCTTCTCCGCCCAGGGTGAAGCGGACGGAACGATCCGCATGACCGCCTGCACCGCCGACACCGACGAGGGAGACTACGTTCCCGCAGCGGTGGTGGACGATGGGGAGTGCACCGACGAGACGCCGCTGGATCTCAGCGAAGTCGAGTGGTGCGACGGGTACGAGGGAACGGATCTGTGCTGCGTGGACGGCGATCCGTGCGATCTGGGCGATGACCGGATCTGCCAGTGCGGCGACACCTGCTCGTGGGAAGCGGGCGATTGCGAGAAGATCGACTTCGTCTTCAACATCTATGACGCCGAGTCGGAACTGCCGGTCGAAGGCGCGACCTGCACGCTGGTCAACAACTCCACCGGGCAGCCGCTCTCCCCGTCGATCGAGACGGAGTCGGACGCCGCGGGCAACTGCGACTTTTCGGTCGGCGAGGGACTTGAGGTCTCGGTGCGCGTCATGAAGACGGGATACCGACCGCTCTACGTCTTCAACATGATGCCTCCGGGGACGATGCGCATGTTCCTCGCCTCGGACAGCCTCGTCGACGACATCGCCGATTCGCTGAACGTCACGCAGGAGACCGGAACGGGCATCCTTTTCGGCGCGGTCTACTGGTCAGCGCCGTCCGAGTGGGAGGGTGTCGGCTGCGCCGTGATCTCGAACGACGCGGGCGCGACCCAGACGTTCTACCAGAACGAATACGGAGCGTTCACGGACGTGCGAACGAGTACGTGGACCGAACTGTATTCCGCATATCTGACATTCAACGTCGATGCCGGCGGTCCCTATACGGTGACAGCGACGGCGGGCGAGGAGGAAGAGGGGGCGTACGTCCCGAAGGTCTTCGAGACCGCGATCACGATGGCGCCCGTGGTGTTCGGAGACGAATACGAAACGAACCCGACGCCGGCCGAGTGCGAATAGTCCAACCCTGAACAAACCCGCCCCGGAAGCCCGCGAGGGTTTCCGGGGCGGGGCAGAACGTTCCATCATCGTTGCATACGAGGCTTTTCCCGCGTCTCGCGGTCCCCCATCTGACCGATCTTGCCGTTCCTCATTGACACGCCACTCGCTCGCCCGCACACTCAACTGATAACCAGAAACCAGTCCGGTTTGTTGCCGGATTTGGAGCGATCCATGGGCAAGAAAGCCATCGCGCTGCTGTCGGGCGGGCTCGATTCGACGCTCGCGGCGAAGATGATGATGGAGCAGGGCGTCGAGGTGATCGGCCTCAACTTCGTCAGCCCGTTTTGCCCGTCGTGCCGAACTGCCGGCGACGGGGGCGAATCGAAGATCCAGACGGCGCAGCGGCAGCTTGGCGTGCCGGTGCGTTTCGTGCCGCTCGACGAGGACTACGTGGACGTCATCCGCCACGGCCGTTTCGGCTACGGCGCCGGCGTGAACCCGTGCATCGACTGCCGCATCTACACGATGAAAAAGGCGAAGAAGGTGATGGAGGACGAGGGCGCGGATTTCATCGTCAGCGGCGAGGTGCTCGGCCAGCGCCCGATGAGCCAGCGCAAGGACGCCATGGAGACCATCGACGAACAATCCGACATGGGCGGAATCTTGCTGCGTCCGCTCTCCGCCCGCGAAATGCCGCCGACCAAGCCGGAGCAGGACGGCACGCTCGACCGCGACCGGCTCGGCGCGATCACGGGACGCTCGCGCAAGGAGCAGTTCGCGCTCGCGAAGAAGTACGGCGTCACCGATTTCCCGACTCCCGCCGGCGGGTGTCTGCTCACCGATAAAAACTTCGCCGTGCGCGTGCGCGATCTGTTCGACCGGCAGGACGAGGTGCTGTTCCGCGATCTCCAGATCCTCCAGTTCGGCCGGATCGTGAAGCTGCGCGACCAGGTGCGCGTGGTCGTCGGCCGCAACGAGCGCGAGAACGCCATGTTGGAGGCGTATCAGGACCGGGCCAGGGCGTTCTTGATGCCGGAGAATTTCCAGGGGCCCTCGGCGCTGATTCTCGGCGAGCACACCGAGGCGGATCGGATCGACGCGGCGCGGATGATTCTCTTCTGGACCAAAAAGCGACCGACCGAACCGATGCTGGTCTGGTGCGAGGCGGGAAACCGAAAAGGCGTGATTTCCGTCACCGATCCATATCCGGAAGGGCCGCTTCGTGAGAAAATGATTTAAGGAAACGCTCGAAACCTTCGATGAAATGTCGTTAGGATGAATCGCGTCATGGTCCTTACGCCCGTCTTGGGCGAGTATCGGGCCAGGATGCTTGGGATGCGCAGGGCGTTGCCGTTCGAGGTGGCATGAAATTTCGCGAAAAAATTCTCGTCGTCGATCCGGACTCCACCGTGCGCGAGAGTCTGGTGAGCCTGTTCGAGTCGCAGGAGTTTGGCGTGACCTCCGCGCGCGACGCGGCCGAGGCGATGAGCATTCTCGAGACGGAGTTCATCGCCCTCGTCATCGTCGATACGCACCTGCCGAAGACGGGTGGATTCGCGTTGATGGACTACGTGCAGGCGTCACACCCCGGCGTGGACTGCGTGGTGACGACGGCCTACAACGACTTCGAGATCGCGCAAAAGGCGATGGAAAAGGGCGCGTACGACTTCGTCGTCAAGCCTTTCCACAGCTATTCCATGCTCATGTCGGTCCAGCGCGCCATCGAAAAGCGCCGGCTCGCCCTCGAAAACCGCGATTTCCAGACGAATCTCGAAAAGAAGATGAAGGAACAGCTCCTGTCGCTGCGTCTGCGCAACGAGGAGAAGCAGAACCTCATCAACAACACGATCAACAGCCTCGTCCACACGCTCGAAGCCAAGGACAAGTACACCGAGGGTCACTCGCGGCGCGTGGCGGACACGGCGCTGGCGGTGGCGAAGCGGCTCGGCCTGTCGCCGCGCGATCAGGAGGAGCTGCATCTCGCCGGGCTCTTCCACGACATCGGCAAGATCGGCGTGCGCGAGTCGGTGCTCCACAAAGAGGGCAAGCTGACGCCCGAGGAGTACGAGATCATCAAGGAGCACGTGGTCATCGGCGTGAAGATCCTCGAACAGATCCCGCAGTTTCGGCGGATTTCGATGATCGTGCGTCACCACCACGAGTTTTACGATGGCAGCGGCTATCCGGACGGCCTCGCCGGGGCGGACATCCCGCTCGGCGGACGCATCCTCGCGGTTTGCGACGCCTACGACGCCATGACGTCGGATCGTCCCTACCGCCGCGCGCTGTCCGACGAAGACGCCTGCCGGATCATCATCCGCAACGCCGGCCTCCAGTTCGATCCCGATCTGGTCGATGTTTTCCTGCGCGCCATTGGTGTCGAGAAGGAAAAGGCGTCGTAAAGGCACGCGGTCGAGCCGAAAACCCCGGCGATCTCGCGTTCTTCATAATTTACTTTCAACTTTTCGCGGATCTCGCCGATAAATATGGTGATTTGGGCTTTCCCAATGGGTGGCTGCGTTGCGCGCGAAACGACCAATCCTGCGTTTCGGACTCATCGTGTGTTCCGCGTTGGCGGTTTTCGCGACATTTGGCGCCGCGACCTTCGAGGGTCAGGACGAGGATGACAACCTCGTCGCGGCCGAGTGCGAGGTCTCGGCGACCGAGGACCTGATCGAGGACGACGGCGCATGGGATTCGCTGTTCACGGCGTTCCCCGGCACCCAGTACATCACCTGCATCGAGCCCGAACAGTTTCCGTCATATCTCGTGGAAGTCTCGGGATTTCTGGTCGGGATCGAGGAAACGTCTTCGATGCGATGGGTGGTCTATTCGGCTGCGGACGCAATCTCGCCGCCCGACAGCGCCCCGTGGTTCGTTTCCGACGTGTTTGATCCGCCCGGCGCGGGATTCTTCAGCTTCGATGTTTCGGGAGAACCGGTTTTCGCGACGCCGATCGCGAGCGGCGCGTGGTGCATGGGCGTGGAGTTTCAGGCGGGACCCGGCGACAGCGGCGTGGGACTCGATCAGGATGTGCCGCACGCGGGGCATGGGTGGGTCGGAAACGACGAAGACGGGTGGACGGGTTGGGACGTGGTGCGTCCCGACGGCAACGTGATGTTCCGCGCCGTGACGGAATACTGCCTTGTGACGACCACGACGACGACAACTACGACGACGACCACCAGCACGGAACCGACGACCACGACCAGCGAACCCACGACCACGACGTCGGAACCGACGACAACGACGACCACGACGACGACGGGTTCGACCTCAACGACCGCGCCGACAACCACCACCAGCGTTCCCACGTCCACCACGACCACGACGCAACCCGGCGACGACGATACGGATGACGACGCGGATGATGATACCGACGATGACGCGGACGACGACGCCGATGACGACACGGACGATGACGCCGATGACGACACGTCGGATGACGATACCGCGGACGACGATGCGACCGATGACGATGTGAGCGACGACGACGCGCAGCCCGCGCCGACGCCGGTCGATGAATCCGTGGAATACACCGGCGGATCGTGCTCGTTATGAGACGCGCGTCGATCATCGTCGCCGTCGTTCTGCTCGTCGCCGCGCCGGCTGCGGCGGTCGATCAATCGTACAACGCGCAGATGTTCCGCCCGAGCATCTTCAACGGGCGATTCCTCGCGATCGAGGACGCCGCGACGATGCCCCGGATGTGTTACGGATTCGGGCTTTACGGCGACTACGCGTCGGGTCTCGTCGAGCAACGCATCGATGACAATTTCGACTCAGCGGTCTTCGCGTCGGTGGCGACCGCGCATTTGACCGCGGCGTTTTCGCCATGGCGCTGGCTGAGCATGGGTGTCGAAGCGCCGTTTCACGTGCGCGCTCGCGGCAAATCGCTCGACGACATCGAGCAGCTCGGCGCAAAAAGCGCCCTGCAGGAGAACGTCAGCGCCTTCGGCGATCTCAAGGGCGAGATCAAGTTCGGTTTGGTGCGCGACGACCCCGGCCCCTTCGGCCTCGCGCTGGCGACCTTCGCGACATTTCCAACCGGAGACCCCGATCACCTGTTGGGCGAGGGCACGGTCAATCCCGGCGCGAAGCTGATTCTCGAAAAGGATTTTGGCGTCTTCGACATCGCCGTGAGCGGAGGATATCTCTACCGACCGCGCCGCGACGTCTTGGGTCTGGACGTGGGCGATTCGATCCTCTTCGGCGCGGGCATCGCACGGGATTTCGCGTCGGGATTCGGTTTTTCCATCGAATATTTCGGTGAGTCGTTCTGGTCCGACATGAACAAGACCAACGACGAGATCCGAACTGTGCCGATGGAGGCGCTGGCCACGCTGCGCTGGAAGTTCGGATCGGGCATGCGCGTGATCGGCGGCGGCGGCGGCGGCTTCGGCGGCGGACTCGGATCGCCGCAGTACCGCGCCGTCGCGGGATTCGACTACTACCCGACCTGCGTGAAAAAGGTCGTGTACGTTCCACAGGGGCGACTCGATGTCGTCGTGACGAACGACGCGGGCGAGCCGCTCGCGGCGACGCTCGATGTGACGGGGACGAAGTCGTTTTCGGTGACGGCGGATGCGTCGGGGTCGTGGGGCGCGGTGATCGAGCCGGGACCGTACACGATCGCGGCGTCCTCCGCGGGATACATCGCGCAGACGGCAATTGTGGACGTGCCCGACGCACAGCAGCGGACGGTTTCATTCGCGCTGGCGCCCGTTCCGCCGCCGCTCCCGCAACTGACCGTTCGCGTCATCTTCGAGAAAGACAAATCGGCGATCGCGAATTCGACGATCACGATCACCCGCATGGACGAGCCGGGATCGATTACGCACGAGTTGCCCGCCGGGACATGGACGGGTGAATTGTCTCCCGGGGAGTACCTCGTGCGCGGCTCGGGCGTCGGATTCACCTTCGAAGACGTGAGCGTTTTGCTCGCGCCCGGTGAACAGCGCGAGGTCACCATCGTCCTTCAGAAGAAAGTCATCCTCACCGGCACGATCCACTTCTTTTTCGACTCGCCGCGCATTCGAGACATCTCGAACCCCGTGCTGTTGGACGCGCTCGAAAAGATCAAGGCGGAACAAGGCGCGGGCGGCGTCAAGCGCGTTCGCATCGAGGGACACACGTCGAGCGAAGGTTGGATCGTGCACAACGAGCGCCTGTCGCAGCGGCGCGCCGAGGCTGTGCGCGCGTGGCTCATCCAGCGCGGCGTCGATCCCAAGTTGCTTTACGCCGTCGGCTACGGTCCGTCCAAGCCGATCGCGCCCAACACCAACGAGCCCGACCGGCAGAAGAACCGCCGCGTCGAGTTCGTCTTCGAACACGAAATCGAGGAATAGAACCGGCTCATATTCGCGTTCGGGGTGACGTTCGTCATGGAATTAGGATTGACTAAATAATGAATTAGGTCCAGATTTCCATGTCAAAGAGGGTCTCCATGAAGCGTTTTCGGAATTTCCGATTCCCGCCGACCATTCGGCGGATGTTCGTCGCCATCGCGCTCTTGTCGATCGTTCCCGCTTGCAAGGGTGCCGCGCCGACGCAAACCGAATCCGGCGGCCCTCCCGTCGAGTCCGGCCCGATCAAGGCCGTCGGCACGATCGGCATGGTCACCGATGTTGTGCGCATCGTGGGCGGGGAGCATGTTCGGGCAGCGGGCTTGATGGGGCCGGGGACGGACCCGCACTTGTACAAGGCGAGCGAATCCGATATCCGTCTGCTCTCCGGGGCGGACATCGTTTTTTACAACGGCCTTCATCTCGAGGGGAAACTCGGCGATATCCTCGTGTCGCTGGCGCGAAAAAAACCGGTGATTCCGGTCACCGGCAAGATCGACCCCGCGAAGCTGCGCGAACCGCCGGAGTTTCAGGGCAACTACGACCCGCATGTCTGGTTCGACGTGTCGATGTGGGCGAGCGCCGCCGCGGCGATCCGCGACGGTCTTGCCGAAGTTGTCCCTGCGCACAAGGCCGATTTCGAGAAAAACGCCGCCGCCTACGTCGAAGAGTTGCGGGCGCTTCATCAGTGGGTCGGCGAGCAGATTCGGACGATTCCGCCGGAGCGGCGGGTGCTCATCACGGCCCACGACGCGTTCGGATATTTCGGCCGGGCGTACGGACTGGAGGTGCGCGGGATTCAGGGCATCAGCACCGAGAGCGAGGCCGGAGTGAAAGAGATCAACGCGCTGGTCGATTTGATCTCGTCGCGCGGCGTGAAGGCCGTGTTCGTCGAGTCGAGCGTGCCGCGTAAAAACGTCGAGGCCCTCGTCGAAGGCGCGCGGTCGCGCGGAGCCGAGGTCACCGTCGGCGGCGAACTCTTCAGCGATGCGATGGGCGCGGAGGGATCGCCCGAGGGCACCTACGTCGGCATGGTGCGTCACAACGTCAACACCATCGTGACCGCGCTGAAGTGAGACGGGCATGAATTCTCCGGAACCTCGTCCCTGGTCGGATTCGAACGACGCTCCCCCGTTGCTCGTTCGGGATCTGACCGTCGCCTACCACCGCAAACCCGTGCTTTGGGACGTCGATCTTACGCTTCCCGCGAAACGCCTCATCGCGATCGTCGGCCCGAATGGCGCGGGAAAAAGCACGTTCATGAAGGCTGTCCTCGGGCTCATCCCCCGTGCCAGCGGCAAGGTTGAGATCTTCGGCAAGCCGTACGAGGAACAGCGGTCACTCGTCGGCTACGTTCCGCAGCGGGAGTCGGTCGATTGGGACTTTCCCGTGAGCGCGCTCGAGGTCGTCCTGATGGGGCGCTACGGCCATGTCGGTTGGTTTCGGCGGCCGGGCAAGGCCGATGCGGCGCTTGCGCGCGCTTGCCTCGAGAAGGTCGGCATGGGCGCGTTCGCCAAACGCCAGATCAACCAGCTCTCGGGCGGACAGCAGCAACGCGTGTTTCTTGCCCGGGCGCTCGCGCAGGACGCGCGGTTGTACTTCATGGACGAACCATTCGCGGGCGTGGACGCGGCGACCGAGCAGGCCATCTTGAACCTGCTTCACGAACTCAAGGATTCCGGCCGAACAGTGGTCGTCGTGCATCACACCCTGCAAACGGTACGCGATTATTTCGATCACCTGGTTCTGCTCAACATGCGCGTCGTCGCCAGTGGGCCCGTCGAGGACACGTACACGACGGAAAACCTGCAAAAGACGTACGGCGGTCGGCTGACGCATCTCGATCAGGCGGCGGAAGCCGTGCGGCGGGCGACGCGATGATCGTGAATCGACCCTCGGAAACGTGATGCCCATTCGGCGACTCGCCATTGTGCTGGGAATTCTGATTGGGGTGCAGGTCGCCGCGCACGCCTTGATCGGTCCCACGGGTGTGGTGCGTGCCGTCGAGTCCGTCGCGGGCGCGGTGGGCATTCGCTACAACACACTCCTCGTGCTCCTCGGAACGAGCCTGCTGGGCGCGGCGTCCGGGATCATCGGTTCTTACGCCGTTCTTCGCCGTCGATCGCTGGTCGGCGACGCGGTCGCCCACGCGGCGCTGCCCGGCGTGGCCGCGGCATTTCTCATCATTCGCGAGCGCGACTTCACCTGGCTGCTCGGCGGCGCGTTGGCGGCAGGGCTTCTCGGCTCGTCGTGCGTGTCCTGGCTGCAGCGCCACACGCGCATCAAGGCCGACGCCGCGATCGGAATCGTGCTGTCGGTCTTTTACGGCGCGGGCATCGCGCTGTCGGGCATCGCGCAGAACGACCCGACGGGCCGGCAAGCCGGACTCGATTCGTTTCTGCTCGGCAAGACGGCCGGCATGGTGAGTCAGGATCTCGTGTTCATCGCCCTCGTCGGCGCGAATATCGTGGCCATCACGCTGCTGCTCTACAAAGAATTCAAGCTCCTGTCTTTCGACTCGGCCTTCGCCGCGGTCCAGGGATTTCCCGTGCTCGCGCTCGACGCGCTCATGATGGCGCTGCTGGTCGCCGCGGTGGTCATCGGGCTTCCCGCGGTCGGCGTCGTGCTCATGGCGTCGCTCATCATCTTGCCGGGCGTGTCGGCTCGATTCTGGACGGAGCGCCTGAGTTACATGCTCGTTCTCTCGGCGATATTCGGACTCGCGACCGGAGCGGCCGGCACGGCGGCGAGCGCCCATTGGTCGGAGTTCCCGGCCGGGGCGATGATCGTGCTCACCGGCGCGGCGATCTTTTCCGTTTCCATGCTCTTCGCTCCGCGTCGCGGGGTCATATCCCGGGCGTTGTCGTTCGCGTCGATGCGCACACGGGTAGCCCGGCAAAACCTGCTGCGCACGCTCTACGATCTGTCCGATCCGGACCCCGTGGCCCGCCCGTCGATTCCGCTCGATCGGGTATCGGCCGCGAGGTCGTGGACCGCAAGTCACGTCCGGCGCGAACTCGCAAACGCGGCGCGTCGGGGGCAGGTCGAACTGTCGGACGGGAAGGTCCGGCTGACGGGACAGGGGCTCTCGGACGCCGCGACCGTCGCCAAGTCACGGCGACTGTGGGAGCTGTTTCTCATGCGCTACGCCGACGTCGCCGGCGACTACGCCGATCGGGACACGACGCAGCTCGAACAGGCGCTCCCACCCGCGCTGGTCGCCGAACTCGAAACCACGCTTCACGCGGAGGGCCGTTGGCCCGCGCCCGCAAAAGCGCATGGGTCGGCGGGGGCGGCGTGATGGGCACCGTGCTTGGCATCGACGCCATCGCGTTCTGGATCGTCGTCACCGGGGCGATGGTCGGCGTGTCCGGAGCGTTGCTCGGCAACTATCTGGTGTTGCGCCGCCTGAGCCTCATGGGCGACGCTATATCGCACGCAATCCTGCCGGGGCTCGCGATTTCCTTCGTGGTAACGCAGTCCCGCGCGCCGTTCGCCAGGTTGATTGGAGCCGCGCTCGCGGGGCTCGCGACGGCCGCGCTGACCGAATGGATTCGCCGATTCGCCGGAGTGCCGGAGGACGCGGCCATGGGCGTCGTCTTCACGACGCTCTTCGCCGCGGGCGTCGTCATCATCACGCGTTCGGCGAGTGCCGTCGATCTCGATCCCGGGTGCGTCCTGTATGGCATTCTCGAGTCGGCTGCGCTCGATACGCACCCGATTTGGGGTTTCGAAGTTCCGCGCATCACGGTCACGATGGGCGTCATGACCGCTGCCGTGATCGCGTTCGTGCTCGCGTTCTGGAAGGAGATCAAGATCGTCTCCTTCGACCCCGACCTAGCGACAACCGTCGGCATCCGGGCGTCATGGGTCCACGCGCTCCTGATGTTCATGACCGCCGCGTATTGCGTCGCGGCGTTTGAAGCGGTCGGTTCAATCCTCGTCGTGGCCATGCTGATCGTACCGCCGGCGACGGCGTACCTGCTAACCGATCGGCTCTGGCTCATGGCGCTCCTCTCCGCTGCGCTGGGCGCTTCCGCCGCGCTCGTCGGTCGCTTCGGCGCGAGCGCTCTCGCCACGTCGGCGGCGGGGATGATGGCGGTCGCCGCGGGGCTGACCTTCGCGCTGGCGGTCCTGTTCGCGCCGCGATACGGATACGTCGCGAAGCGCGTCTCGCGCGCCGCCGCCGCGCTCAACGTCGTCCGCGAAGATCTCCTCGGACTCCTCTACCGACTCCGCGAGGTGTCGCCCGATCGGCGGCTCTCGGAAACCGAAGCCCTGGCGGCGGTGGGCGGCGAAATCTGGGCGAGAATCGCGCTGACGGCCGCGCTTCGATCGGGTGAAATCCGGCGGGATGCCGATTCCGTGATCCTGACCGAGCGCGGCGCATCGCGCGCTTCGAATCTGATTCGCGGGCATCGATTGTGGGAGAGCTATCTGGAGAAGTATTTCGGCGTCGCGCCGGACCGCGTACACGGGCCGGCGGATCGCGTCGAGCACTATCTGACGGACGACCTGCGCGAAGACCTCGCCGGGCACCTGGGAAATCCCGATCTCGACCCCCACGGGCGACCGATCACGGATCGAATTCCGGCGTCGCGCAGAAAATCGGCGCGCTGAGCGCGCTCAGGTCGCTTCTTCGCGAGTGACAAGCACGCGATCGGCGGCGTTGAGACCGATCACACGGCGGCGGCGTCGACGCCCAGAGCCCACGACAACGTGCAACGGACCCTCGAACGGACTGCGTTCTTCCACCTCGATCGCCGAATCGGGCTCGATGCCGAGCGTCGCCAGATAACGCAGGAGTTCCGGCGAATCGTCCCGAATTCGCACCACGCGGGCGCTTCGACCCACGGCGAGATCGCGCAGCGACATCGACGCCACGGTCTCCATCGCGCCGTCGGCCGCGGGGATCGGCGAGCCGTGGGGGTCGTGGGCGGGATGGTCGAGCAGGGCGGCGACCCGTGTCTCGAAGCGCTCGGAGATATGATGCTCGAGCTGTTCGGCTTCCTCGTGGACTTCGTCCCACGAGTACCCCAGCACGCGCATCAGAAAAGTTTCGAGCAGGCGATGGCGGCGCAACACACGCAACGCCTGTCGTCGCCCCTCGTCCGAGAGCGTGACGCCGTGGTGACGCCGGTACTTCACGAGCGGAGGTTTTTCGCCCGCGAGGCGTTTGATCATCTCCGTGACCGACGGCGACGCGACGGCGAGGCGCTCGGCGAGCGCCGTGGTCGTGGCGCGACCGTGCTCTTCCTCGATTTCGAAGATGGCTTTGAGGTAGTTCTCGACGGATACGGAACCCATCAGATCGCGAACCTCGCGCTCTGTCGCCGGCGGATTTTCATGCGGTGGTTGGTCGGCGGCTTCAATCCGATCCGTTGTCTCCGCAACCGCAGCATCCGCCGGTCACCTGGCCTTCCGGCCAACCGGCATCGTCCTCTTTTTCGCCGGAGGGCGTCGGGTCGGCCAGCGGCGTCTCTTCGTCGTCATCCGTCGGCGGCTCGACGTCATCGTCCTCGTCGGGCTCATCGCAGGAATCTTCGTCTTCCAGACAGATCGCGCCGTCCGGACACGGGTTGCCCGCGTGAAGGCACTGTTGCGTCTCTTCCTCGCAGGTCTCGTCGCCGTTGCAGAACGCGCCGTCGTCCACGCAAACGGGATTCGTTTCGCAGGCGTCGGACAGTTCGTTGCACTCCTCGTAGCCGTTGCAGAAGACGCCGTCATCCGAGCACGGATTGCCCGAACTCTCGCACTCGTTGTTGTCTTCGTTGCAGGTCTCCTCGCCGTTGCAGAAGACGCCGTCTTCACCGGGGCAGGGCACGCCGAACTGCCAGCACTGGTCGGTGAACTCGTTGCACTGCTCCGTGCCGTTGCACCACAGACCGTCGTCCAGGCACGGACCCTCCGTGGCCGGTTCGCACTCGCCGGTGTCCGTGTTGCACGTTTCCGCACCGTTGCAGAACTGATGGTCGCTGCACTGGTCGTCGTTGGTGCAGGGGCAGGGCGAATCGCCGTCGCAATCCTGATCGATCCCGTCGCAGTCGATCTCAGTGGCGCCGGGGTGGACATTCGGATCGGAGTCGTCGCAGTCGTCTCCGCCGCACTGGCCGCCTTCGTAGCCGTCGTTGTCGAGGTCGCAGTCGATGTCGCACCAAAACATCAGGTTGATGGAGTAATCGCGGTTGTCGTAGAGGTTGAACGCGTCGATCTGCGGATCGCTGGCGAAAAGGTTGGTGTCGCCGATGATGAACATCTTCCAGTCGGGGTGCACGCTCGGGTCCGGGATCGCCGCGATGGTGAAGGGGCCGTTCTGCGATGGGAACTCGAGCAGGTACGACTGCGCCGACGAGAAGTACAGGCCACTGTCGGGATTGTCGGTTTCGAGATGGCTGCAACGCGGGTGCACCACGGTGCCGACGCCCTCATTGAGGCAGTGGTCGGAAAAATCCGTGAGCAGGATCCACTTGTTGTAGAGGTAGTAACTCGTCGGTTCGTACACCTGGGAATCGACGATCTGCACGCCGGTCTCGAGATCGTCGAGCAGATTGTTGACGTACTGGTTCGTCCAGCCGCCCGCGCCGCCGGGGTCGTATCCGCCCCACTCGCCGAAGACGATCAGGATCTTGCCGGCGTCGAGATACGCCTCGATGGTGGTGACGTCGCTCGGCGAAAAGGCCATCTGCGGCAGACTCATGACCACCACGTCGTAGTTCATCAAATTCGCGAAATCCGACTGCACGTACACGTCGAAGCCATACAGTTCGAAGGTCTGGATGAAAGCGACGAACTCCGTGCTGGGATCCCCGGTGTCCGTGTACGGAAAGTGGGACGTGTCGAAGAGGACCTTGCGGGTTGCGGCGATCGCCGGCGATCCGGATCGCGCCGGCAACGATCGTGGCGGAACCAGCGTGTCGAATCCCCCGGAGCCCGGCGCGACGAGCGCGTCATGCGCAATCGGCACTCCGGCTTGCGCGGACCCGACCACCATCATCATCAGTACGACCATGGACGCCAAAACCCGGAATGTCATCTGATTCTCCATCCGCGCGACAAAACGCGCCAGAATGCTAGCACAACCGCGGTTTCGGTCAAACGCCGAATCGGGGGAAAACGTGTGCGAAATCGCGGAATTCGACCCGCAAGCAGCCTGCGCCCCACGAATTTCCGATGTCCGAACCGCGCTTGTTCCGCGCGTGGGATGCTGCTAATCTCCGCGCCCGCGGTTTGGCGCCGTGTCGTTTTCCGACATCCGGGCCCGTCGCGCCGGTTCCGTGCGAACCGACGGCGGGCACCGGCGCATCCGCGTGTCGAAACCACACGCAACGCGAGGGAGAGCCCGTCCCGCCATGCCCAAGCGCACGGACATCCGCAAGATTCTGCTCATCGGCTCCGGTCCGATCGTCATCGGCCAGGCATGTGAATTCGACTACTCCGGCACGCAGGCCTGCAAGGCGCTGCGTGAAGAGGGGTACGAGGTCGTTCTGCTCAACTCCAATCCGGCGACGATCATGACGGATCCGGAGATGGCGAACCGCACCTACATCGAGCCCATCACACTCGACGTACTGGAAAAAATCTTCATCCGCGAGCGGCCCGACGCGATGCTGCCGACCATCGGCGGCCAGACGGCGCTCAACCTCGCGACCGATGCGTGGGAGTCGGGGCTCATCGAGCGCTACAACGTCGAGCTCATCGGCGCGAAGTATGAGGCGATCCACAAAGCCGAGGACCGCGAGGCGTTCAAGGGTGCGATGCACAAACTCGGCCTCGCGGTGCCGCGCTCGGTCTACGCGGCGACCGTCGCCGAGGCCGAGGCGTTCACCGAGGTGATCGGATTCCCGGTCATCATCCGCCCCAGTTTCACGCTGGGCGGCACCGGCGGAAGCATCGCGTACAACCGCAAGGAGTTCGAGCG
>JADLEX010000062.1 GCA_020845895.1 Deltaproteobacteria bacterium
AGAATTGAGCCACCAGACCCCGAACGAAAGGGTCGATCGCCACCGCACCACAAAACCGTAACGCAGGCTGTCGTGAATGTAATTGTCGCCGAAGCAGAAGATCTGCGCGTTGTTTTCGGCCAGCACGCCGATCCGATTGCGTGTGAACGCGCTGTTGACGAGCATGAGGCCGCCGCCCTGAACGTAAGCGCCGATGGCGAACGTCCCCACCGCGCAGTAGTTGAGGATCAGCATGTTGCCGAAGCCGATCTTCATGCCGGGGGACGACGTGTAGATCCCGCCGATGGTGACGCCCGTGATGTTGATGGGTCGGTTGACGCCGTCCATCTCCACGCAGGGAATGACGCACGGTTTGTTCCCGTCGGTCGGATCCCAGGAACCCGAACCGCCGTAGGGATCGCCGCCACCGACGTAGTTGAGCTGATTCCAGATTCCGGGGAGGATCGTCAGCCTGGCGCCCGCGCCCAAAAAACGCAACCCGAAGAGAGAGATCTTGCCCGCCGATTCGAGATAGATCGCCGGCGAGCCGACCGTCCCCGCGAGGTTGATATTGACGTCGTCGACGATCGGATCGGGCAGCGCGTCGATCATCGCGGAAATGTGTTCCTTGGGGCCGGTCGTGCCGCTGACAAATGTCGGCGAGGTTCCATCCCAACTGTCGTTGCCCGTCGTCGGATTCACATAGTAATTGACCGTCGCCATGGCGTCCTCCCTTTGCGGTTCGAGAGCCGGGTCGCTGTTCGATGTTCGATGTTCGATGTTCGATGTTCGATGTTCGATGTTCGATGTTCGATGTTCGATGTTCGATGTTCGATGTTCGATGTTCAACGGATACACTCGTTCGACCGGGCGACGCAAGAGGTGTTTCAAACGGGCGAAAAATATTTCTGCAACTGATGGAACGCAGCCGGATTGGCGGGCCGACCGATCAGAAAAGCCGTAAGAATTCTTCAGGTTCGCAATAAAGGATTGACGCGTAAGTGGCTAATAACAGGGCGGAAATCGTCTTGCGAGTCGGCTCGCCCGTGGGGATGGGAAGATTCTTCGCTGCGCTCAGAATGACACGATTTGGACGCTGGAATGCCACGAGGGAGATGCTAGGTTGCCTTCTTAGGGTGGGGCGAGGAATGACCGATTGTGGGGCACCGATCGGCTCTCGCAATAAGAATTCGACCGGCACGGAACTGTTGCAACGTCGCAACACTCGGCGGCCTCCGCCGTTTCTTGGGCGCTTGGGCAATGTTGCTGGCATAATCGGGCGAAGCGTACCATATATATGGACGCTGCGTGCGCGGGAAACGCAAGATCTTGATGCCGCGATCGGGGACACCCATCGCTACGCGCTGGATGTCCCCGGCTTCGCGGGAACCACAAATCACCGTGCGGCTGCGTCCGCACCCACGCCTGCGCCACCGCGCCGCTCCGCCAAAGCGCTACGCGTCGGCGGAGGGCTGCGACGGACGGGGCACTCAGACGGACGATCCCACGACCTCCCCCATCGCGTCCAGCATCTTCGCCCACGCATCGCGCGTGCGGTCGAGAAAGTCTTCCCACTCGGGATCGAGTTCATGGCGCAGCGTGAGCACGCAGCCGTAGCCGTCCGGTGTGATGTCGATCGCGACGCGCGAGCCCTCGCCCGATTCCGGCGCGATCCCCCACGTGAACACGAGGCGGCGCGGCGCGGCGATTTCCAGATATACCCCTGTGTGGTCGATGTCCGCGCCGTTGCGCCGCTGAACGATGGAGAATCGCCCGCCGACCTGCGCATCGAACTCGGCGCGCACCACCTCGCCCTGCCCAGGGCCGAACCAGCGCATCGCCGCGGCGGGATCGAGCCACGCCGCGAACACGCGATCGGCGGACGCGGCGAATCGCCGTGTGACCACCGCCGCGACCGTGCGTTTGCCCGCCATGCCGTTGTCCTTTCGCCGGGGATGCGACCAGAGGTATCAGCCCCCGCCCGCCGGGTCAATGAAAATCGACGGATACGCCAAAGGCTAACCCTGCCCGCACATCGCGATCAGCGCGATCACGGTCCGCATGTTGCGGATCGTTCCGATCGTCGCGAGCGTCGCGTCGAAGTACGCGTTCGTGGGTTTCGACTTTCCCGCGCCGCCGGGTAGGTGCAGGTAGACCTCGCGCCCGCGCACGGCGAATCGATCTGGCGGCGAGCGGTGCGGGTCGAGCTTCGCGACGCGCTCCGGCGCGGGTTCGTCGCGCATAAACATGAAGTGCAGGCGCTCCGAATCCTCATTCGCGAAGGGGTTCCGCTCGAGCGCGAGGCGCAGTTCGTCCGCCGAGCGAAGAATGACCGGCGAATCGAACCCGAACTCGCGCCGGATGGCATCGCCGACGCGGCTCGCGAGTGTCGCGACGACTTTCGCACCAGCGCGAAAGACCACATTCCCGCTCTGGATGTACGTGCGGACGTCTGCCGCGCCGGCATCCGCGAAAAGGCGCGCGAGTTCCTTCATCGGCAGCACGTTCTTGCCGCCGACGTTGATGCCTCGCAGCAACGCGACATACGTTTCGACGGCTCCCGTTTCGGCTCTCGCCATCTTTCGTCTCCCGATTCGACACGCCGATGAAATCGTGTTTTGTTGCTGCGTGCAATGATCTGGGCCTTTTTTGGGGCCGGGGAGTGCGTCATGCCCAACAAAGCCGAGCGAGACATCGCCATCAATGCCGAGTGGCACAACGCCCACAAGATGCCGAAGAACCCCACCGTCGATCAGCGGGTCGCCTGGCACGTGGAGCACGCGAAGCACTGTGCGTGCCGAGAAATGACCCCGAAGATCAAAGAGATGATCGCGACGTACGCCCAGACACCCGTCCGCGCCGCCGCGAAACGAATAGCCCCGCGAAAAAAGGACGACGTCATGACCGCCGATTGGAAGCCGACCGCGTGCGTTTTGTGCAGCATCAACTGCGGGCTGCTGGTGCAGCCCGAGGGGCGGCGGATCGCGAAGATTCGCGGCGACAAAGCGCATCCCGCGTCGCGCGGATATCTGTGCGAAAAGCCGCAGCGGCTCGACTACTACCAGAGCGGTCGCGACCGTCTGAGCGCGCCGCTGCGCCGCCGGGCCGACTGCAGCTTCGAGACGATCGACTGGGCCACGGCGATCCGCGAGGTCGCATCGAAGCTCGCGGCGATTCGCGACGCACACGGCGGCGAGACCATCTTTCACTACGGGGGCGGCGGCCAGGGCAATCATCTCGGCGGCGCGTACGGTCGCGCCACGCGCGCCGCGCTGGGTTCGCGCTACACCTCGAACGCGCTCGCGCAGGAAAAGACCGGCGAGTTCTGGGTGGACGGGCAGCTGTTCGGCAAGCCGCGCTGCCACACCTGCCCCGACATCGAGCACGCCGAGGTCGCGGTCTTCGTGGGCAAGAATCCGTGGCATTCGCACGGATTTCCGCGCGCGCGAAAACTGCTGAACGACATTGCGGCAGACCCGACGCGCACACTCGTCGTCATCGATCCGCGCCGCACGGAGACGACCGAGATGGCCGATTTCCATTTGCAGGTGAAGCCCGGGCGCGACGCATGGCTGCTGGCCGCGATGGCCGAGATGCTGATTCGCGACGATTTCGTCGACCGCGAATTTCTCGCGACCCACGGTAACGGATTCGACGAACTTACCACACTGCTCGGCGAGATCGACATCTCACGCTATCTCGCGATCGCGGGTGTCGAGGCGTCGCTCGTCGAGACCGTCGTGCGCCGCATCTCGGGCGCGGCGAGCGTGTCCGTGCTCGAGGACCTCGGCATTCAGCAGGCACCCCACAGCACACTCGGTTCGTGGCTCGAAAAACTGCTCTATCTGCTCACGGGGAACTTTGCGAAGCGCGGCGCGATGAACATCCACTCGCGGTTCGCGAGCCTGGGCGGCGGGGGCGGCGCGAAGACTGCCGGCTCGCCCGTGGGCGGCCATCGACTCATCGGCGGGCTCGTGCCGTGCAATGTGATTCCCGACGAAATCCTGACCGATCACCCGGCGCGTTTTCGCGCGATGATCGTCGAGAGCGCGAACCCGGCGCACTCGCTGGCCGACAGCCCGCGTATGCGCGAGGCGCTCGGCGCGCTCGAATGCCTCGTCGTCATCGACGTCGCGATGACCGAAACGGCGCGTCTCGCGCACTACGTGCTCCCCGTGTCGAGCCAATACGAAAAGTGGGAGTGCACGTTCTTCAACCTGGAATTTCCGGAGAACGTGTTCCATCTGCGTCGCCCGGTTTTCGATCCGCTGCCGGGCACGCTGACGGAAGGCGAGATCCACACACGGCTCGTGAGGCACCTCGGCGTACTCGACGGACTGCCTCTCGACGAACTGCGCGCCGCGGCCAAAAACGGTCTTGCCGATTTCGGCATGGCGTTTCTTGGCGCGACAATGCAAAACCCGACGATCATGAACCTCGCGCCGGTGGTACTGCGCGAGACGCTCGGATCGGCGCTGCCGGAAGGCGCGACCGACGCGGCGGTGATCTGGGGACTCGCACAAACATGCGCCCAGACCTACCCCGACGCCGTGCGCCGCGCGGGCGTCGCGGGGGACGACCCGCTGGAGCTGGGCAACGCGCTGTTTCGCGCGGTGATGGACGCGCCGTCCGGCCTCATCTTCACCGTCGACGAACCCGATGCGACGTGGCAGCGCGTCGAGACGCCCGACCGGCGCATCCGCCTCGTGGTGCCGGAACTCGTCGACGAGCTGCGTTCGCTGGCGACCGAAGATCCGAGCGCCGCGGATGGCGAATTCCCGTTCATCCTTGCGGCGGGCGAGCGGCGAGGCTCGACGGCGAATACCGTGTATCGCGATCCCGACTGGCGACGCGAAGACCGCGAAGGCGCGCTGCGCGTCAGCCCCGAGGATGCCTCGCGGCTCGGCCTTGCCGACGGCGCGCGGGCGGCGATTGTCACGAAGCGGGGCCGCGCGGTGGCGGTAGTGCGGATCTCGGACACGCTGCGGCCCGGACACATCACGCTGCCCAACGGCCAAGGGCTCATGTTTGACGACGGGACGCACGTCGGAGTCGCGCCCAACGAACTGACGAGCGGGGCCGATCGCGATCCCATCGCGGGAACGCCGTGGCACAAGCACGTTCACGCGAGGATCGAACCCATCGCGCCGTAAGTCGCTCGGTCACGGCCAGAACGTGTGCGTGACGCGCTCAGGGTGATGGTTCGTTTCGAGGTAGTGCCACAGTTCGGATTCGCCGAAGAACACCGCGCCGAAGAACGCCGTGATGTACGGGCTCATCATCTCGTTCATCTCGGCGGGCGTTGGGTTCGTGAACAGTTCGTCCGAACCGATGCGCGTTTCCTCGCCGCAGCCGTTGCCGTCGGCGGCGAGCCAAGGTGAGAACACGCACAGATCGCTGAACGCAAAGTGCCCCGTGTCGGCGAACGCCAGCTCGATCTTCGGCGTAGGCATCTGGTCGCGATACGCGTCGTGAAACGCGCCGAAGGGCGCCATGATCTTGTCCTGCCCGCCGCGCAGAAAGAGCGACGGCGCGGTCACCTCTTCGGGGACGCCGGGCAGCCCGAACGCCGCGAGCTGCACCATAGCGCGGGCGCGCGGCTCGTGCTTGATCGTCTCGCTCACCGTGAATCCGCCGAACGAGTGCCCGATGATACCGACGCGATCCGCGTCGATGCGCCCCTCGAAGGGCACGGGCGGCGACTGCGTGAACACGTCGATCAGGAAACGCACATCGGCGACGCGCTCGAAGATCGTAAACGGAACGTCGAGCAGCGAGAAGCCGATGATGCCGTCGGGAAACGGCGCGACGAGGGCGTTGCAGGTGTGATCGGGGCTCACCACCACGTAGCCGTGACTCGCGAGCCGGTTGGCCGTGCTGTAATTCTGAAAACGACTGCTCGTGAATCCGTGCGAGAAGACGATGAGCGGCATGGCCGCGGGCTTGTCGCGCAACGGCGCGTCGCGATACGAACCCGTGGGGTAGTTGTCGGGCGGCGGCAGGTCGCCGTGCTCGGCGAATGCGGCTATGGCCTCTTCCTGCTGATCGAGGAAAAAATCGTAGAGCGTGTTTTCGGGATACGCGTCGGCGTCGTCCGACGCGGGATACCAGACCTCAACGACGAGTCGGCGATTCCCCTCGCCGCACCCGAGTGCGCGGGTTTCGTCCTCGAGAAAGTACGACGTGTTGCCGACGGGGTACGGCCCGGGACGCCCGGGATAGCGGAACGGATCGACCGGAAGCCCGTCGTCGTCGGCATCGTCGTCGGCATCGTCATCGGCCGCCGAATCGTCGTCCATCGCATCGTCGTCGACGGGTTCGGTTCCAATCGAATCCGCATCGTCATCGTCCGAGTCGCAGCCGCACATCGCCGTCGCGAACACCAATGCAGCGCAAAGGAACAGTTTCGTGTTCAGCATCGCTGGCACTCCCGGAAAAACCGCAATTCATCACGCGATCGGAAGAACGACCGATCGACGCGCAAGATCATATCACAATTGTCTTCACTTCACGGCGGCCTTTTCCGCGCGCGGCGACCACGCCCGCAGCGGCGCTTCGAGGTCGCCGCCCGGCGGCGTCATGATCCACAAATAGTAGTTCGTATCGAATTGAATCGACTTCGCATGGACGTAACCGCGCGCGTCGGCTTCGCGCCAAATCGTCTCCTCGAAATCGAGCCGCGCCCGAAAGGAATCGGCGGACCGCGAAATCACGACGATCACATCGGGCTGCGCATCGAGAATCCAGCCCGCTCCGCGGTCGTGATCGATCGCGATACGCGGCTCGTTCAAACCGAACGTGTCGATGGTCCGCCAGCCGGAGTAGTACGGTGTGGAGCCCGCGTCGCTGATGACGAGCAGGCGCTCTCGCGGATCGCGCGGCGCCGCGTGCTTCGCGAGAAAACGCCCGAGCGGGATGTGCGCCTGACGCAGTCCCGTCGCGTAAGAGTTGTAGTGTTCGATCTCCTGTGCGCGCGCCCCGGCGTGCTGAAGCATGATCGCGACGGCGAGGCCCGCGATCGCCACGTCGCGCAGCGCACGCGGCGAGCGTGCGAACATCGCGTCGCCGAGCGCGGCGAGCCCGCACCCCGCCGCGACGAAGAGTAGCGCCGCGACCGGCGCGAGAAAGCGCCAGGAAAAGTCCATCATCGGCTTCGTCGCGCAAAAAAAGATGAGGATCGCAACTGCGCCCGGCAGCATCGGAAACGAACGGCGACCCACCGCGAAGAGCCCCGCGATGATGGGAATCGACAGCGGGCCGATGATCTCGATCAAAAACGAGCGCACCATCCCCCAACCCGGCCAGCGACCGGTGTCGGCCGCAACTTTGATATGGAAGGGGAGCGGCATCACAACGCCGTAGGCGTGCGCGCGCCAAACGAGGTATGCGACTCCCGGCACGACGCACCAGACGGCCGTCGCCGTCGCCATGGGACGACGCGAAGAAGCGCGCGTGGCGAAGACGACGCCAATCGCGAGGGCGACGAAAAGATTTTGCTCGGGCCGCGCGAGTCCGAGCGCAAACGCGACGACGGCAGCCACGCTCCATCGCCGATACGATGACTCGTCGATCGCCGCGAGCAAACGCTCGACGAACACGAGCGCGAGGAGCACGCCGAGCGAGGTCTCCATGCCCGAGACCGCGTAGACCGAAATCGCCGGCCATGCGCCGAGCATCATGACGGCGAGCGCGCCGCCGCGACGTCCATGATCCGCGCGCTCATCACCTGCCCAGCGACGCGCGAGCCGTATCGCCGCCACGAACGCGAGCGCCATCAGTCCCACGCCAATGACTTTCGCGACGACCGTGACGTCGTCTGTCGCGAGGTGCGCGATCGCCACCACGCAGGTCCACAGAAATGAGGTCGCCCCCTCGGCGGGTGGACCCGTGACGTTGAACGTGGAAAGGCCCGTCTCCGCGAAGTGGCGTGCGTGACGAAACGTGATGTACGCGTCGTCCACCGTGAACGGCCACATGGCGAGCACGTTCGTCGACCACAGTACAACGCCGGTCGCGACGAGCAGCGCGTCGAACACGCGGTCGAACGATAAGCGAGTGTCGGTCAGGGACGTCCCCCGAGCGTGAGATTGCGCGTCAGTCACGCAGCCATTAACGCAATCCCGATTCGCCGCGCAAGCGCGTCGTCATTGCCCCCGTTTGAACCGCCGTGCCTGGTCGCCGCCACGGGTCATCTTTCCCCATGCCCGCTCCGCCTGACGCGCCGCGCGCACATCGTGGCGAAGCTCGTACGCTTTGGCCTCGCGGTCGAGTTGGACGTAGTGCCCGAAGCGATCGGCGTCGAGATCGCCGCGCTCGATCGCGGCGCGCACCGCGCAGCCCGGCTCGGACTCGTGACGGCAGTCCGCGAATCGGCACCCGGCGGCGAACTGAGCGATGTCCGCGAACGCCACGTCGAGGCCGTCCTCGCCCGGCAGTTGCAGTTCACGCAGGCCGGGCGTGTCGATCAACAGGCCGCCGCCCGGCAACACGATCATCTGGCGGTGCGTCGTCGTGTGTCGTCCGCGCTGATCGTGCGCGCGCACCTCGCCCGTCGCCATGACGACGTCGCCCATGAGCGCGTTGACGATCGTGGACTTGCCCGCGCCGGACGACCCGACCAACGCGACCGTCCGCCCCGGCAGGATCTCGCGGCGAAGCTCGTCGAGCCCCGTCCCGCACAGCGCGCTGATCGAACGCACCGACGCGCCGGGACACGCCTCCTCGACTTGCGCGACACGCGCCGCCGAGTCGTCGCACAGGTCCATCTTGGTCAGAACGACGACCGGAACGGCGCCGCCCGCGTAAACGAGCGCGAGATATCGCTGAATGCGGTGGACGTTGAAGTCGCCGTCCAGTCCGCAGACGATGAACACGCGATCGACGTTGGCGGCAATGACCTGCTCGCGGGTCTCGCGACCGGCCGCCCCGCGCGAGATGGCGGTTCGGCGCGCCAGTGCGCGAACGATGAGTGCGACACGGTCGCGGTTCGGCGGCGCGTCGAGCGCCACCCAGTCTCCGACGGCGACGGCGGTCTCGTCCGACGACTCGTGACGGAAGCGTCCGGACAGGCGCGCGCCGCCTTCGCCCGACGCCGTCCAGACGACGTATTCGCCGCGATACTCCGCGGCGATGCGCGCGGGGGTTTCATCGGAAACCGTCTGCTGCCACTGATTTTCGAAATACGGGTCCCAGCCCAATTCGGCGGGCGTGCACGATTCTGACGGAGTGAACACGGCGATCCTCCATGCGGCGCGGCGAACATTCGCACTTGCGCACGCACTCGCACGCGCTGCGCGACGGGCGCGGCGGCGCGGGGTTTGACCTGACTTTCGGGAACGTTCAGGGCGCGACGTCGCCGTGATCGGCGTGCGTCACGCGACGCGATCCCTCACGCAAGGTCCGCATGGATTCGGGTGTTCATCATCAAGTCCTCTTTTCGAGGTTCGGACTTCGCACCGGACATACCCGCAATCGCGAGCGATGTAAACCCGCCGACCGTCTCGACGCGCCGCGCGCGATTTTCTAGAGTGAACGCGGCGCTGCTTCGTCGCGCGCCAAACGGGTTCGCCCATGAATCGCTCTTCGGGTTCCGAACGTCTGTCCGCCCTGATCGTCGCGCCGTCGGCGATTGCCGTCATCGTGTTCGTGTACGGCTTCATCGGCTGGAGCGCATTCATCTCCATGACCGACTGGCGCGGCCTCGCGCCGACCTACAATTTCGTCGGTCTCGATCAGTATCGCTCGCTCTTCGGGCTTCCGCGCTTCCGCGCCGACCTCGTCAACACGGGCGTATTCACGCTGCTCTTTCTCGCGGGCAACCTGTTTTTCGGCCTGCTGCTCGCGACGCTGCTTGACCGCCGCCTGCGCGGCGAGGGATTTTTCCGCAACCTGTTCATGTTCCCCATGTCGGTTTCGTTCGTCGTGACGGGCACCATCTGGGTGTGGATTTTCAACCCCACCTCGGGGCTCAACACGCTCTTCGGCGCGCTCGGATTCGACACCTCCGCGTGGGGCTGGATCACCGATCCGCGCTTCGCGCTCACGTGCGTCGCCATGGCCGCGATCTGGCAGATGGCGGGCTTCACCATGGCGCAGTACCTCGCGGGACTGCGCGGAATTTCCGACGACGTGCGCGAGGCCGCGCGCATCGACGGCGCGAACGAGGCGCAGATCTTCCGCCACATCCTTCTGCCGCAGCTTCTGCCCGTCACGGTCGGCGCGATCGTCATCCTCGGCCACATCTCGCTGAAAATCTTCGATCTGATTTTCGTGATGACGCAGGGCGGCCCGGCCCGCGCGACCGACATGCCGGGCATCTTCATGTTCGAGATCACGTTCCGCGGCGACTTCTTCGCCCGCGGCGCGGCCATCGGCATCGTCATGCTCGTCATGGTCGCGCTGCTGATCGTGCCCTATCTCGTCTACAGCCGCCGGATGGACGTGTCATGAGCGCACGGCCTTCCCTCTCCCGGGTCACGATCTACGCCGTGCTGGCGGCGTTTGCGATGTTTTTCGTGATGCCCGTCTACGTCATGCTCTCGACCGCGCTCAAGAGCCTCGCCGAGGCGCAGGGCAGCGCGATGTGGTCGCTGCCCGCCGCGCTCTCCACCGAGGGATTCTCCACCGCCTTTGCGCGGCTCGGGCACGGGCTCGTCAACAGCCTGGTGCTCACGATTCCCGGCACGATCCTCTCGTCGCTCATCGGGTCCATCAACGGCTACTGCCTGTCGAAGTGGAAGTTTCGCGGATCGAACACGCTCTTCACCATCGTCCTGTTCGGCATGTTCATCCCGTACCAGAGCATTCTGATCCCGCTCGTGAAGTTCATGCAGACGATCGGCCTGTACAACTCCATCGCCGGGCTCGTGCTCGTCCACGTCGTCTACGGCATCCCCATCACCACGCTCATCTTCCGCAACTACTACGCCACGATCCCCAATGAACTGGTCGAGGCCGGGCGCATCGACGGCGCGGGGCTGCTAGGCATCTACCGCCACATCTTCCTTCCCATCAGCCTGCCCAGCTTTGTCGTGGTCGCGATCTGGCAATTCACGAATATCTGGAATGAGTTCCTCTTCGCCGTCACCCTCACCAGTTCGCCCGCGACGCAGCCCGTCACCGTCGCCCTGCAAAACCTGTCGGGCTCGATGATCAGCCAATGGAACACGCAGATGGCCGGCGCGCTCGTCGCCTCGCTGCCGACGCTGCTCATCTACATCGCGCTCGGAAAGTACTTCGTCGGCGGCATGCTGGCGGGCAGCGTCAAGGGTTAGATGCCCTTCCACCGTCCCGCTGGGAACGCCGAGCGCCGGCTCGGCACGCAGCGTCAAGGGTTAGACGCTCTACTTCTCACCTCGGCGACGGTTTTTCGCCGCTTTCACTCAAGTCCCGGCGCGAATCGTTCGATACAGCGTTTGGCATGAGTCCCGAATCCGAACATCGCCTTTGGGCCGCGTATTTCACGCAGGACGCCGACTACGCCTGGGTAGGCCGCCGGCACGCGTGGTGGAAGGTCGCCCTGACCGCCGCCTCGGCGCTCTCGGCCGCCGCCGCCGCCGCGATCTACTGGCTGTAGGCCCGTCCGCGCCCCGTTCGCGTCACTCGTCGCAGGGCGCGAGTTCGTCCTCGATTTTGTTCACCACCGTGGGAAGTCCGTTGTCGATCTCGGTGCGGAAGAAGCACCCGACGCGCCGGTGCATCGACTCGTACTGCCGCGTGACGAAGTGGCCGTCGCCGCCGTCGGGATGCTGCGGATACTGCACCATCGCCGAGGTCACCGGCTCGCCGTCCCAGGCCATGCGGTTCCCCGTAACGCCACTGTCGGGCAGGATCTCGCCGCCCGTCCACACCATGCGCGTGAAGGCGTCGGGGTTTTCCTCGGGCGCAATCAGATCCATCGCCGACGATGCCGCGAACGACCCCTGGCATTGCAGGCACACGTAGGTGTCCGAGACGCCCAGCGCCTGCATGACGTTCTTGGGCGTCGTGCCGGGCACTGGCCGCTGATGGAAGTACGGATTGAAGCTCATCGTGTCGGCGTTTTCGGCGAAATGCTGCGCGATATTGAGCATCGGATTGAACACGTCGAGTTCCGCGTTCGCCTCGGGTCCCGACAGATGCAGCGCAATCTGCAGCACGTAGCGGATCGGGAAGGGATTCGCTTTTTCGAGGATATTCCACAAAAAGCTCGCGCCCGCGCCGGAGAAATACGCCGAGCGAATGTGCGGGTCGACCGCCGTGATGAGCGGCCCCACGGTGCTTCCCTGCGAGTGGCCCATGAAAAACACCCACTCGGGATCGAAAATCGCGTCGGGCTCGCCGTCATCGTCCGCGATCGCCGTGTCCGCATCCGACGACGCCAGCAGATCGCCGGGCACCGCGAGCGCGAGCGTCTCGCGCAGCACCGCCATCAGCTCCGTCGCGGCCTGATACCCGTTGTCCCGCATGGCCGCGGGATTGAGCGCGTTGTAGAAACAGAACGACTCCCACGCCGAATCCTCGCTGATGGGATTTCGCGGGCCGTGGTGCGGCGCGTCGATGCTCACCGCCGCGATGCCGTTGCGCGCCAGCCATTTCGCGGTGCCGTCGCTCACAAACGAGCGGTAACTGCCGCCCGAACCGTGCGAATACACCAGCAGCGGCCAGCCGTTTTCGGGCATCGCTCCCTTGGGGATCGTGAGCATGAACCGCGTCGTCTCGGTGCGCTGGACGATGGGCACGCCGCTGTCGTCGAACGCGATATCTCCGCCGTTCAGCACATAAGGTACGTCGCCCTGCTGATAAATCGGGATCGTGAGATCGCCCGACACGCCCCAATAATCGCCAGTGTCGTCGCGCAGCTCCAGCGTGTTCGTGTCGATCGCCGGGAGCGTCATGTCATAGACTTGATCGCGCATCGCCACCATGCGGTCGATGGGGCGGCTCGTGGTGTAGACCGTCGCGAGCGCGATTTCATCCGTCTCGTATCCCTCGGCGGTCAGATAGTCGGCGAGCGGTTCCATCAGGTCGTTCACCTTCGCGTCGGTGTGCGTGCCGGCGAGCGCATCGGCGAGCGCGTCGGGCGGTACGAGCGGATCGCCCACGGCGTCGGCGACCTGCGTGGTCACGACGGCGGCGTAGCGCCGGCCGTACTCCGCAGGCACGCCCTGCAGCGGCAGCATGACGAGGAAATGCTCGGGCGCGTACACCGTCGCCTCGTCATTGTACTTGAATTGCAGCGGATAGCGGCGACCGTAATCCGGCGAGTCGGGATCGATGCTGACGAGGAAGGCGCTCGACGTGTCGCTCGCCGATTCCACTTCATCCGCGGGCAGCGTCGCGGGGTCGATCGAATCCGTGAAACGCATCAACACCGCGGAGTTCGCCCCGAAGCCCTTCACGTCGCGATCGCCGACCCCGAGGTAGCGATCGACGAAGAGCGAGCCGCGCGGGTTGGGTGCGTCAAGTACCCGGATCGTTCCGTCGGCCTCGATACGCAGATCGTTCGGGAAGGGCATGGAGTAGAAGCCGTCCGACTCGGTGGGATCGAACCAGCCCGACGTGCCGACCTCGCCCGTGTCGTCGTCGGCGTCGTCATCGGCGTCGTCGTCCGCGTCGTCGTCGGGCAGCGGCGGAAACGTGTCGTCATCCGCGTCGTCGTCCGACGCATCGTCATCGGCGATGTCGTTGTCGTCGTCGGTCGGCACCTGAAACTGTGCGCCGCCATCGTCGTCATCATCACCGCCGAAGCCGCAACCGACGCCCGCGAGGACGCAGCACACCAAGACCACGAAACCGGAATAACGCATGGACGCACTCCCGACCTTATCTCGACTCTCGTTATCGCGACCCATATTCTTACCACGTTGCAGGTCCAATAACCATCGAGGGGAAACGGATGCGTTCGCGAAGGAGCGCGCATCAACCAGTCCTGCGAACGGGCCTTCCGTCCGTGCGCCCACTGCTACATGCATGTCTTTCCGAGCGATCCGCCGAAGCCGACTGCGGAGCCGGAGAGTCGTCGGGTGGCACAATCTGTCCCAACTCCGCTCCAACCGACTAAGGAGCGAGTCATGGATCAGAATCAGGTGCTCCCGGCACCGTCCAGAAGCATGAGCAAAAACGCCCTTTCCAAAATCTCTGTGTTGCCGCGCCGGTAGAGGTAGATCGCGGACGAGTAGTCCGTGCCGTCGCCCGGCAAGCCCGGACGCGGCTCGATCGTCCACGCTCCCGCCCAGTAGCCATAGTGCCAGGCAACCAATCTGACGATGAACCGCGCGGCATGCCCGTTTCCGTTGGCGTACGGATGGATGCCGAGAAACGTAACGAAAATCCATGCCGACACCTTCGCAATTTTCAGGGCGAAATCTTCCGTGAATCGGCGCTCGCCTCGAGCTATCACTCCGTCGAGAGCGCCAATTGCGGCACGAATCGACTGACCCAGAAAATCCATTTTCTGAAACACGAGCCGAGGGTGGGTGCCGACGAGCGGGTCCGAACGAATTTCGACGAAATAATTGAGAAGACCAGAAAAGTCCTCACCTCGATAGTGACCCGCAAAATAGGGAGCGTCCGGAGGGGTGAGATCCTGGAAGAGCAAGTGGTGGACCGGGCGCGTGTTGTTCGAATGCTCGACGACGTTCCACTCCCGGCGCGCGAGTTTTCCGAGCACCTCCTCGCTTGCGCGCCGAAGGACGGGCTCGTATCCGTGAACGTCTTTGTATTCCCAGTTGATGTTCACGCGAGAGGCGTCTGGATCAGTCTTTCAAATGGGATTCGCTCAGCGCGATCCTCGAAATCGACGCGTTGATTTCGTCTTGAGTGAGGGTGCCCTGGCGCTCGGCGACTTGGCGCGCGAGTCCTCGCAGGGAGTCGGACGCTATGACCGGCGTGTCGGAGGCGATGGACGCCAACAGGCCGCTGAATGACGAACCGGCCTCATTTGGTACATCGGCGGTGCTGGACTCCCTCGCGGTCACTTCGTTGGCAGCGCAAGGGAAGGTGCCAAAATCCGCAGATACGGCAGTTGCGAAAACCAACCCGGTGGCGACAATCAACTTTGAAAACCGACCCGACGCCGATCGCCGAACCCCGTCGCCGTTCACGCTCACGTTTGGGCGACGACTGGCCCGAAAAATTTCAGACCGAAACGTCGGATCCGGATCCAGAGACGTGACGCTCATAGGACTTCTCCCAAAATGCCCAGGCGGTCGAGCTCGGCCTTTGCTTCGATGAGTAGAGCACACAAATTTCGGGACGACAAGGCGACGGTCAAAATCGGGGTCACCGCGTTCCCCTTCTTGCTGTGAGTGATCTCCGCGTGCACGTCAACCGGAGAAATGAAATAGAAATCGATCTCCGCATCGCCTCCGAGGTAGGCAGCCCGTTCGAGGGTCACGCGCTCGGTGATGGCCTTGAGCGGCTGAGTCCCCTTGGTTAGGTGTGCCGCGCCACCGGCGCTCCGTGGCGGAAATTCGCCGCGCAGTTTGGTCAAGAAATCCCCCAGATTCCGTCCGACAAACTGCTCCAAGTATGTCTCGCCGTAGCACACTTTGACTGC
>JADLEX010000063.1 GCA_020845895.1 Deltaproteobacteria bacterium
AGGGACTTGAGCGGGCGCGTGTTGGGGCCGGTGATGACGCGGCCGCGGCGGCCGTTGTCGAACAGGGCGTCGACGGCTTCCTGCAGCATGCGCTTTTCGTTGCGGATGATGATCTCGGGCGCGTGCAGTTCCATGAGCCGCTTGAGTCGGTTGTTGCGGTTGATGACGCGCCGATAGAGGTCGTTGAGGTCGGAGATCGCGAACCGACCGCCGTCGAGCGGGACCAGCGGACGCAGGTCGGGCGGGATGACCGGCACGACATCCAAAATCATCCACTCGGGGCGATTGCCCGAATCGCGAAACGCCTCGATCACGCGCAGCCGTTTGGAGAGTTTTTTCTTCTTGGCCTCGGAGGTCGCCTCGCGCATTTCGGCGCGCAGCTCGCGCGACAGTTCCTCGAGGTTCTGATCGGCGAGAAGGGCCTTGATGGCCTCGGCGCCCATACCCGCGCGGAAGTCCAGAGGATCGTCCTCGCCGTACCGGCGGAACTTTTCCTCGCTGATGAGCTCGCCCTTGCGCGCGTTGGTGCGGCCGGGATCGATCACCACGTGCATTTCGAAGTACAGGATCTTCTCGAGTTCCTTGTACGTCATGTCGAGCAGCGCGCCGATGCGCGAGGGCAGGCTCTTGAGGAACCAGATGTGCGCGACGGGGGTCGCGAGGCTGATGTGGCCCATGCGCTCGCGGCGCACCTTGCTCTGAATGACCTCGACACCGCACTTTTCGCACACGATCCCGCGGTGCTTCATGCGCTTGTACTTGCCGCAGATGCACTCGTAGTCCTTGACCGGTCCGAAAATCTTGGCGCAAAACAGCCCATCGCGCTCGGGCTTGAAGGTCCGGTAGTTGATCGTCTCGGGTTTTTTCACCTCGCCGTGCGACCAACTGCGGATTTTTTCGGGGCTCGCGAGCGCGATCTTGATGCCGGGGAAATCGAGCGGATTCTTCGGCTTCTCGAACAGGCTGAACAGCTCCTTCACCGCGTCTCTCCTTCCGGTCGCATGCGACCGTTATCGATTCCGTCGTCGCAAACCCGCCCGCGCGGGCTCGCCTTCTTCCGCTTTCGCGGCGATTCGTCCGAACGCGGCGAAGGTGCGAAACCCCGCCACCCGGCGATTCCTACAGTTCCTCGTCCTCTCCCTCCGAGGCCGCTTCCTCTTCCTCGTCTTCCGATTCCTCGACGAGGTCGTCGTCGAGAGGAGACTTGGAGAAGAGCGCTTCGGCGGCGTCGATCGCGCTGGGCACGGCGCGCGGCGTCGTGGCGGGAGCCGCGGCGGCGGCCGCGGCCGCGGCCTCCTCGGCGGTCATGCCGTCCTCGAGCAGCGTCACATCGAGGCTCAGGCTCTGGAGTTCCTTCACGAGGACGTTGAAGCTCTCCGGCAGCCCCGGTTCGAGCTGGTACTCGCCCTTGACGATCGATTCGTACATGCGCGTGCGACCGGCGACGTCGTCGGACTTGACCGTCAGGAATTCCTGCAGGGTGTAAGCCGCGCCGTAGGCCTCCATCGCCCAGACTTCCATTTCGCCGAGGCGCTGGCCGCCGAACTGCGCCTTGCCGCCCAGCGGCTGCTGCGTAACGAGGCTGTAGGGGCCGATGGAGCGGGCGTGGATCTTGTCATCGACGAGGTGGTGCAGCTTGAGCATGTACATCGTGCCCACCGTGACCTCGTTGCTGATGATGTCGCCGGTGCGTCCGTCGAACAGCGACGCCTGACCCGACAACTGGACCTTCGCCATTTCCAGGGCGTGCTTGATGTCTTCTTCCGAAGCGCCGTCGAAGACCGGGATCGCCATGTGCACGCCGCGCGAAAGCGCCCGCGCGAAGGACAGCAGATCCGACTCGGACGCCTTCTTGATCTGATCGCGAAGCGGCTTGAGCGACGCGAGATCGTCGGCGTAGATCGACAACAGGAACTCGCGAATCTTCGCGGCGGAGTACTTCTCCTTGATGAACGCGTCGATCTGTTCGCCGAGCACCGTCGCCGCGCGGCCGAGGTGCGTCTCGAGGATCTGGCCGACGTTCATACGCGACGGAACGCCCAGCGGATTGAGCAGCATCTCGACGGGACGGCCGTCTTCCATGTACGGCATGTCTTCCTCGGGCACGACCCGCGAAAGCACGCCCTTGTTGCCGTGGCGTCCGGCCAGCTTGTCGCCGACCTGCAGCTTGCGCTTGATGGCCACGTACACGCGCACCATCTTGATGACGCCCGGCGCCATTTCGTCGCTGCGCTTCACGCGGTCGATCTTTTCCTGCCAGTGCTCGCGCACCGAGTCGATCTGGCTTTGCACCGTGTTGATGATGCTGGTGACGCGGCCCTCGATCTCGGCGTCGTCGAGTGAGAGGTCGCCGATCTTGGCGAAATCGAGCCCGTCCAGAATCTCCTCGGACAGGATGGCGCCCTTTTTCACGATGACCTTGCCGTCGTAGTCGCTCGTCAGGTTGGCCGTCACCTTTTGGCCGTTGGCCAGGCCCTTGATGCGCGACAACGCATTCTGGCGGTAGATGCGGATCTCTTCTTCCTGGTCCACGAGGATTTTCGAAATCTCGAAATTCTCGATCTCCAGCGCGCGCTGGTCTTTTTCCACGCCCTTGCGCGAATAGACCTTGGCGTCGAGCACCGTGCCGTACACGCCCGGCGGCACCGTGAGGCTCGTGTCGCGCACGTCGCCGGCCTTTTCGCCGAAGATCGCGCGCAGCAGCTTTTCCTCGGGCGAAAGCTGCGTCTCACCCTTGGGCGAGATTTTGCCGACCAGGATGTCGCCGGGCTTCACCTCGGCGCCGATGCGGATGATGCCCGCGTCGTCGAGATTGGCGAGCATTTCCTCGCTGACGTTCGGGATGTCGCGGGTGATCTCTTCCTTGCCCAGCTTGGTGTCGCGGCTGATGCACTCGAACACCTCGATGTGCACCGAGGTGAACCGGTCGTCCTTGATGCGGGCTTCGGAGATGAGGATCGAGTCTTCGAAGTTGTATCCGCCCCACGGCATGAACGCGACGGTGATGTTCTGGCCGAGCGCCAGTTCTCCCAGGTCGGTGGACGGCCCGTCGGCGATGATGTCGCCTCGCACGACCTTCTCGCCGAGTTTCACGATCGGCTTCTGGTTGATGCAGGTGTTCTGGTTGCTGCGCTGGTACTTGATGAGGCGGTAGACGTCGACGCCGGCCTCGTTGTCGTCGTGCTCGGCCTCGTGGACCTTCACGACGATGCGCTCGGCATCGACGCCGATCACCACGCCGCCGCGCCGCGCCACCGAGGTGACGCCCGAATCGCGGGCGACGATGTTCTCCATGCCTGTTCCGACAACCGGCGCCGCGGTCTTGAGCAGCGGCACGGCCTGACGCTGCATGTTCGCGCCCATGAGAGCGCGGTTGGCGTCGTCGTGGGACAGGAACGGAATGAGGCTCGCGGCGACCGACACCAACTGGTTCGGCGACACGTCCATGTACTGCACGTCTTTCGACGGCACGATCGAGAATTCTCCGCGGTTGCGCGCGGAGACGGTCTGGTGAACGAACCGGCCCTTTTCGTCGAGCTCGATATTCGCCTGTGCGATCGCGTAACGCTCTTCCTCGAGGGCGGACAGGAACATCGCCTGGCTGCTGACCACGCCTTCCTCGCTGACGGGACGGTACGGCGTTTCGATGAAACCGTATTCGTTGACCCGCGCGTAGGTCGAGAGGCTCGCGATGAGGCCGATGTTCGGACCTTCCGGCGTCTCGACCGGGCAGATGCGGCCGTAGTGGGTGTTGTGGACGTCGCGGACTTCGAAGCCCGCGCGCTCGCGCGTCAGTCCGCCCGGTCCGAGGGCCGAGAGACGCCGCTTGTGCGTGACCTCGGACAGGGGATTCGTCTGGTCCATGAACTGCGAGAGCTGCGACGACCCGAAGAACTCCTTGATGACCGCCGAGACAGGCTTGGAGTTGATGAGATCGTGCGGCATCAGCGTGTCGATTTCCTGCAGGCTCATGCGCTCGCGGATCGCGCGCTCCATGCGCACCAGACCGATGCGGTACTGGTTCTCGACAAGCTCGCCCACGGCCCGCACGCGGCGGTTGCCCAGGTGGTCGATGTCGTCGATCTCGGCGTCGCCGATGCCCTCTTTGAGGTTCAGCAGATAGAACACGACGGCGAGGATGTCGTCGCGCGACAGGATCTTCTGCTCGACATCGGTTGTGCGCCCGAGCTTGAAGTTCATCTTCACGCGCCCGACCTTCGACAGGTCGTAGCGCTCGGCGTTGAAAAAGAGGTTGTTGAACAGCGTCGTGGCGGTGTCCACCGTCGGCGGATCACCCGGGCGAAGGCGCTTGTAGATCTCGATCATCGCCTCGAGCGGCGTGTTGGTTTTGTCCTGGATCAGGGTGTCGCGAAGCGAGGTCGAAATGCGCGTCGTGCCGGTGTGCAGCACGACGAAATCGTTTACGCCGCGCTCGCGCATTTCGGCGATCAGCTCGGGGGTGACCTCCTGGCTGATCTCGCCGATGACCTCGCCGGTCTTCAGGTCGACCACGTCCTCGCCCAGGTAGGTGCCCGAGATGTCGTCATCGCCCAGCAGCACATCCTTGATGTTCGCGCGGGTCATCTTCATGACGGCGCCCTGGGTCACGCGCTTGTTCTTTTTCACGAACACCGTGTCGCCGTGCACGATGTCGAAGGGCGCGATCAGGCCCTGGAACCATTCGGGCACGAACTGCATCACCGCCTGTCCGTCGTCGCGCAGGTGGATGGCGAGTTTCTTGTAGTAGCGGTTGTAGTACGCCGCGAGGATCTCGTCGGCCGTGTACCCGAGCGCCTTGAGCAGGATCGTCGCCGGCATCTTGCGGCGGCGGTCGATGCGCACGTGCAGGATGTCCTTGGTGTCGAACTCGAAGTCGAGCCACGATCCGCGATAGGGAATGACGCGGGCGTTGTAAAGCAGCTTGCCGGAGACGTGCGTGCGGCCCTTGTCGTGGTCGAAAAACACGCCCGGGCTGCGGTGGAGCTGGCTGACGATGACGCGCTCGGTGCCGTTCACGATGAACGTGCCGCTGTCGGTCATGAGCGGGATGTCGCCGAAATAGACTTCCTGCTCCTTGATGTCGCGGACGTCCTGGCGCCCCGTCTCGTCGTCGGTGTCCCATACGACGAGCCGGATGACGACCTTGAACGGCGCGGCGTAGGTCATGCCGCGCTGCATGCATTCCTTGACGTCGTACTTCGGCTTTTCGAGCTTGTAGCAGACGAACTCGAGGCTGGAGGTGCCGGAGAAATCCTTGATCGGGAAAATCGAGGAGAAAACGCCCTGCAACCCGAGCTGTTCGCGTTCCGCGATCGGAACGTCGGCCTGCAGGAAACGGTCGTACGACCGTTTCTGAATGTCGATCAGATTCGGGATGTCGATGATCTTTCGGATCCGGGAATAGGTCTTGCGGTAGCGTTTCACGCTGCCCAACGACACGGCCATTCGGTACACCCCTTCCGCGTTTGAACCTGGCTCTTTGCCGTCGCCCGGCTCCGGCCGGGCGTTGGCTCTTGCAAACGGCTCAGGCGGACCGCGCATGCGGCCCGCCCGGCGATGACTTTCGGAATTACTTCACGTCGACCTTGCCGCCGGCGGCCTCGATCTTCTTCTTGATATCCTCGGCCTCGTTCTTGGAGATACCCTCTTTCACCGGCTTGGGCGGATTGTCCACGAGGTCCTTGGCTTCCTTCAGCCCGAGGCCCGTGATCGCGCGGACTTCCTTGATGACGGAAATCTTCTGCGCGCCCGCGTCGGTGAGAATGACGTCGAATTCCGTCTTCTCCTCGACCGGAGCCGCCTCGGCGCCGCCGCCCGCGGGCATCGCGCCCATCATCACCGGCGCGGCCGCCGTCACGCCCCAGCGCTCCTCAAGCGTCTTGACGAGCTCGGAAATCTGGAGCGCGTTGAGGGTATCGAGATACTTGAGAACGTCGTCCATCGTCAGATCGGCCATGTTCACTCACTCCTTGTCGCGACTGGAATTCGCGTCGTGTTCGTTGTTGGTTGCGCCGTTGCGCAGCCCGTTGCGTTGTTGCGTTTCGTCGGTGTCCGGTCGCCTTACGCGGCCTCGGCCACCTTGTCCCTGCGTGCGTTGAGAACGTTGAGAAAGCTCCGGGGCACGGCGGCCAGGACCTGCACGAACTTGCTGTGCGGGGCTTTGAACACCGCCAGCAGCTGCGCGCGCAGTTCGTTCTTGGTCGGCATGGTGGCGAGCGCCTTCACCTGGTCGGCGCTGATGACCTTGCCGCTCAGAACGCCGCCCAGAATCTGGAACTTCTCGAAGTCCTTCGCGAACTTCGCGAGCACCTTGGCCGGTCCCACCAGTTCTTCGTCGCAGACGAGAAACGCGTTGGGTCCGGACAGCTTCTGGAACAGGGGAGCCGACGAGGTTTCGGCGGCCGCGATCTTCGCCAGGGTGTTTTTCACCACGACGAGATACGTGCCGTCGACCTTCTCGATCTCCCGGCGGATGGTGTTGATCTGGCCCACCGTCAGGCCGGTAAAACCCAGCCGAACGACGAGCTGCGCACCTTCGAGCTTCCCGTGAAACTCAGCGACGATGCCTTCCTTTGTTGCGCGATCCAAACCCAATGAGGTCCTCCTTTCACCGAATCGACCGGAATTGTGGGTCCCGGCCCCGGTGAGGTGCCCAACGGGGGAAAGCCCGTCGACCAGAAACGAAACGCTTCGCGATCCGAATCATGACACCGTCTCCGCAGGCCGAGGCGAATCGATTAAGCCCCTTCGGGCGCCTTGCTTCTTCGACGTGCGCGGCCGCCTCACGGCGCTCCGCGCGTTTGACCGATCTATTTCACCTCGATGATGGACGAGGGATCGACCTTGATCCCCGGACCCATCGTCGTGGAGATGGCGATATTCCTCAGGTACGAGCCCTTGCTGGTCGCCGGCTTGAGCTTGATGACCATGTCGAGCAGCGCCTGGAAGTTCTCGCGCAGCGCGTCCTCGGAAAAGCTCTTTTTGCCGATCGGCGCGTGCAGATTTCCCGCCTTGTCGACGCGAAACTCGATCTTGCCCTTCTTGAACGCCGTCACCGCGTCGCGCACGTCGAAGGTGACCGTGCCGAGCTTGGGGTTCGGCATCATGCCGCGCGGTCCCAACGTGCGGCCGAGCTTGGCGATCGCGCCCATCATGTCGGGCGTCGCCACGACCTTGTCGAAGTCGAGCCAGCCCTCTTCGAGGATCTTCTTGACGAAGTCCTCGGCGCCGATGACGTCCGCCCCGGCGTCCTCGGCTTCCTTGGCCTTGTCGCCCTTGGCGAACACCAGCACGCGCAGCGTCCTGCCGGTGCCGTGCGGCAACACGGCGCTGCCGCGCACCATCTGATCGGCGTGCTTGGGGTTCACGCCCAGACGCAGCGCGACGTCGATGGTCTCGTCGAACTTCGCCGTGCCCGTCTGCTTGACGAGCGAGACGGCCTGCTCCACGGAGTAGCGCGTGTCGCCATCCCGCTTCGCGGCGGCTTCCCGAAATTTCTTCCCGTGCGTACGCATCTTGATCCCGATCCTTCAGGCCCGCGGTTATCCTTCGACGATTTCGATCCCCATGCTCCGCGCGGTCCCCGCAACAACCTTGGAGGCCTGATCCAGGTCGTTGGTGTTCAGATCCGGCAGTTTGAGCTTGGCGATCTCCCGCACTTGTGCCCATGTCACCTGGCCGACCGTGTCCCGGTTCGGCACTCCCGCGCCCTTTTCCACCTTCGCCGCCTTTTTCAGGAGCACCGCCGCCGGCGGGCTCTTCTCGACGAACGTGAAAGAGCGATCCGCGTACACCGTGATGACGACGGGGATGATCATCCCCTCCTGGCTCGCGGTGCGCGCGTTGAACTGCTTGCAGAACTCCATGATGTTCACGCCGTGCTGACCCAGCGCCGGTCCGACCGGCGGCGAAGGCGTGGCCTTGCCCGCGGGGCACTGGAGCGTCACCGGCGCTACGACTTTCTTGGCCATGGCAACCGTCCTTGATCCGTATCCCGAAACGCCGGGACGTCTTCCACTCTGAAAAACCGCGGCGAATCGCCGCTCAGGTCTTCTCGACCTGATAGAAATCCAGCTCAACCGGCGTGGCGCGGCCGAAAATCGACACCATCACGCGCAGCTTCGACTTGTCGGGACGCACTTCCTCGACCACGCCCGTGAAATTCGCGAAGGGGCCCGTCATGACGCGGACGTTTTCGCCCTTCTCGAACTCGATCTTGGGCTTGGGCCGCAGCGTGCCCTCGGTGATCTTCTGCGTGATCCGATCGACGTCCTCCTCGGGAATCGGGGTCGGATTCTGCATGCCGCCCACGAAACCCGTGACCTTCGGAGTGCTCTTCACCAGGTGCCACGATTCCTCGGTGAGAATCATCTTCACGAGGATATAGCCGGGGAAAAACTTCCTCGACGTGGTGCGGCGCTGCCCACCGACCATTTCGACGACCTGCTCCGAAGGAATCAGGACCTGACCGATCAGGTCGCCGAGCTTCATCTGCTTGGCCCGTTCTTCCAGCGACTGCTTGGCCTTGGCCTCGTAGCCGGAATACGTGTGGACCACGTACCACTTCATCTCACCGCCGCCCATGAAAGCTCCCCCGTGTCCCGTCGATCACGCGTGTTCCGGCGATCACGCGAAAGCCAGACGCATCAAAAGCTGCAGGATGGAGTCGCAAAAAAACAGGTACACCGAGACGATAAACGTCAACGCGATGATGATCCAAGTCGACGCCATCGTGTCGGCCCGCGTCGGCCACGAGACCTTTTTGAGCTCTCGACGCACGTCGGACAGAAAGTCGATGAGCTGTCGGACGGGACCCGGCTTGTCGCTGTCCGCGCCCTTCTTCTCGACCTTCTTTTCCGGCTTCTTTTCCTCTTTCTTCACAGCCTTGACGGGTTTCGATTCCGTCCTGTCGGCGGGTCCGGCCATCGCCATCACCTTCTCTTCCCAAGTGCCGGGCATGCGCCCGGTTTGCGGTCTCGGGGGGAAGATCCCCTCCCACAACAATCCCCGGCGCCCATTCGGGCCGCGCGGGGGGCCTTCGCGTCGGGGCTACTTCACTTCCTTGTGGAGCGTGTGCTTGCGGTCGAAGCGGCAGAATTTCTGCAGCTCGACCTTCTTCTGGTTCTTTTTCTTGTTGCGCGTCGTGGTGTAGTTCCGACGCTTGCACTCGCTGCACTGCAGGGTCACGATTTCGCGCGCGCTCTTGGCCATGATTCGCTCCAAACCCGCCGTCGCGCCATGCGCTTCGGCGAGCGATGAAAGTCCCTCTTACGCTCTCTTTCGCGCGTGTTTCACGCGTGAATTTTCGTGACGACGCCGGCGCCGACGGTGCGTCCGCCCTCGCGGATGGCGAAGCGAACGCCCTCTTCCATCGCGATCGCGTTGATCAGCTTCACCCGCATCTTCACGTTTTCTCCCGG